>JBDGPQ010000029.1:0-4945 GCA_042219595.1 Haloarculaceae archaeon | reverse complement strand
GCATAACTAATTCTAGTTTCGGGAGTCCCCCCCTATAAAGCTTTCCCAAATAACGTAATTATCCCCGAGATCTCCCACCCATTGATTAGATTACTAATAGCCATAGACCACTCATAACTTATCAGAGCCTTATCCGACCCCCAATTCCACACAACTCCTCTTTCTATGTAACCCAGATTTCGAAAGACACGATCCGTCGTTTCCTCCCGATTACGTGACGGCTCAAGGAGCAATATCCGTGCGGCGCCTGGCCGAGTTTTCATTCGAAATAATTGCTGGTCAGGCTTTATGAGTGATGAGCAGGAACGCGGGAGCGGAGGGACAGACTCGGCTTCGGCCGACCAAATCATGACCACCGACGCAAGGGATGACCCGGACGGGATGGTCGATGTCGATGACGATGTCGACCGCTATGCGGAGCTGAATATCGGGGACGAGGAGTTCGTCATTTACGATCGCGAGAACCATCAGGCGTGGATTCAGTCAACCGATACCGTCGTGGTTGAAGACGCCAGATAATCGCCTCTCGGTACCTCAGGCTACACCCTGCCGCCAAGTCTAATTTAGAACTTGTTCGTTACGATGAGTCCATCCCGAAGGTAGCCAGGACGCGCCAGCCGACGATAGCGAGGCCTCCAAACCCGAATGTGACCAGAATAAACATCAACGGGGAATCGCCGCGGACTGCGGGCGTCGCCCGGATCGCCGCGCCAACGAGCACGGCCACTCCCCATCCAATCGTCGTCTTGAGAGCCGCGTGGCGTACTGATGAGACTGCCGAGCGAGTATAGAATCCGCCGAGGATCCCGACCACCATCCATCCGAGTAGAAATGGAGCGGCCGCGGTGAGAACGAGGCCTGGATCGGACAGCGGATCGGTCGCGTGTCGGACCTCTCCAACGGCCACAAACGCCAGAATCGCACCGGCGTCGCCAACCGCGAGCACAAGCGAGCGCGGCGCCAGTTCGATCCTAGGTTGGATCGCCGATGCGCTTACCATACGCAATCGCTCGACCCGGCAGCTCTTTCATCTCCCGGTTCCCCGATCCGCTTTTCGGCTCGGAACACCATTGACAAACTGATGGAGTTCGAGGTCTTGGGATGGCCGCCAGACGCGCCGGCCATCGATCTCGATCATGAGTGCTTTGCGTATGCCGGCAAGTTCGTCATGACAGGGACTGGTAAGGCGGTCGCGCGCTCCAACCGTGAGATCGTCGCCGCTGCAGCATTTAGCGCTGATCGGACGGACGAACGAACTCTCCGGTGCCGGTACATCACCGTTCGCGATGACATGCAAGCCAATGGTTTTGGATCCCGATTGCTTCGATTCGTTGCCGACCGTGGTAATGAGCGTGGGTTCACTGATGTGTTGATCGCCGTGAATAACCCATACGCATACGTTGCGGCCTACCGAGCTGGTTTTGCGTTTACGGGCGAGGAAACCGGCCTCGCCGAGGTCGTTCTTGCTGACGGCAGCCCACGCGATGATCAACCGTATCGGGACGGACTTCGTTCGTTCCTCCGCTCGGACATGCCGGATGATGCCCACGCCTTTGTGAAGCGCAAGCTTACGGATGGAGTCCCCAAGAGAGTCGATCTGGCGGACTCCGAGGATTGAAAGCCCGGCGACCCGAATGTGTGGCCGATGGGCAACGCAGCGCTGCGAGACTTGGCAGTTCTTCAGGAAATCCCGTGGACGGCTATCGAAGGGGCTGTCGTCGCCGTCGACGCCCATAATTGGCTTTACCGGTATCTGACCACCACCGTGAGGTGGACAAACGAAGATGCTTACACGACACTGGACGGGACCGAGGTTGCGAACCTCATCGGAGTCGTAACGGGGCTTCCGAAGTTTTTCGAGCACGAGCTGATTCCGGTCATGGTGTTCGACGGCGCGGTTACTGACCTGAAAGCCGACGAATTGGCGGCCCGAGAAGAGCAGAAGGAGCGCTATGAAGATGATCTCGAGGCGGCCCGGGAGCGTGGCGATGCGATCGCCATCGCTCGCCTGTAGTCACGCACCCAGCGCCTGACCGATACGATCGTTGAGACGACACGTGAACTCCTCTCACTCCTGGACGTACCGGTCGTGGACGCTCCGGCTGAAGGGGAGGCCCAGGCGGCTCATATGGCGCGGGGCGGCGACGTTGATTATGCTGGTACTGAGGATTATGATGCATTACTTTACGGAGCACCGTTTACGCTCCGACAGCTGACAAGTTCCGGTCTCCCCGAACGGATGGACTTCGAGGCAACGCTGGATCGGCATGACCTCACCTGGGAACAACTGGTCGACGTGGCAATCCTCTGTGGAACGGATTTCAACGAGGGCATCAGCGGTGTGGGGCCGAAAACTGCGGTTTCACTAATCAATGAGCACGGCGACCTCTTCGCCGCACTCGAGGCTGAGAATGCGACGATAGAGCACGCCGACCGGATTCGCTCGTTGTTCTTGGACCCAGCGGTTACTGATGACTTCGAGATCGATCGTGATATCGATCCAGATATCGAGGCCGCACGGGAATACGTGATCGACGAATGGGAAGTGGACGCCGATGAGGTCGACAGCGGGTTCGAGCGGATTGAAGCCAGCCTTGTCCAGACTGGCCTCGATCGCTGGACCTAACCGGTGCCTTTTACGCGTCTGCCGGACCTTCAGAAGGTATGAGCGAGGATTACCGGATAGAGCGTGACAGTCTTGGCGAAATCCAGGTGCCTACCGACGCATACTGGGGGGCACAAACGCAGCGTGCGGTGGACAACTTTCCCATCAGCGGTGAAACCTTTGACCGGCGATTCATCCGCGCGCTCGGGATCGTCAAGAAAGCTGCAGCAGAAGCCAACCGAGACTTGGATCTTGTCGACTCAGCGACCGCGGAGCACATCGTCACGGCAGCTGGCGAGGTCATTGCCGGCGAGCACGATGACCAGTTCCCCGTTGATGTATTCCAAACCGGCAGTGGCACCTCAACGAACATGAACGCGAACGAGGTGATCGCCAACCGGGCGACGGAATTGTCCGGCGGGGAGATCGGGAGCAAGGAGATCCACCCGAATGATGACGTTAATTTCGGACAGTCGAGCAACGATGTCATTCCGACGGCGATGCATGTTGCCGCACTCGAGGCAGTGGAGAAGGATCTCATTCCGGCCTTGGAAACCCTCAGAGATGCTCTGGCCGAGAAAGAAGCCGACTTTGCCGACGTGGTCAAAACAGGCCGCACCCACTTGCAGGATGCAACGCCCGTGACGCTCGGTCAGGAGTTTGGCGGATACCGCACCCAGATTGAGAAGGGTATTGCACGGCTCGATGGCACCCGGGACCGTCTCGGTGAGCTTGCACTCGGCGGCACCGCAGTCGGCACGGGGCTCAACACCCACCCTGAATTCCCGAGCCGCGCCGCGGAGTATATCGCTGCGGAGACGGATTTGGACTTCCGAGAAGCTGACGACCACTTTGAGGCGCAGGCGGCGCATGACGCGATGGCCGAGGCGCACGGAGCCTTGCGAACCGTGGCTGGCAGTCTAAACAAGATCGCGAATGACCTTCGCCTTCTCGCATCTGGGCCGCGTAACGGACTTGGGGAGATCGATCAGCCGGAGAATCAGCCCGGTTCGTCGATCATGCCCGGGAAAGTCAACCCGGTCGTCGCTGAGGCGATCAACCAGGTTCACAAGCAGGTCGTTGGCAATGACGCAGCCGTCGCGGCTGGTGCGGCTGAAGGCCAGCTCGACTTGAATTTATACAAACCGATCTTGGCCCACAATTTCCTCCAGTCGACAACATTGCTCGCGAACGGCAGCGAGGTATTCGCAGAGAAATTTATCGCGAAACTGGAAGCTGACCGGGAGCATTGCGCCGACCAGGTCGAGCAGTCGATGGCACTTGCGACAGCCCTCAACCCCGCGATCGGATACGACCGTGCCACAGAGGTGGCCAAAACGGCTATGGACGAGGGTAAGACGATTCGTGAGGTCGCAATCGAAAAGGGTTATCTCGAGGCCGATGAGGCCGATGACGTACTCGATCCGCGGAAGATGACTGAGCGTGGCATACTCGGGGACGAATGAGCTATCGACCGCTGAAGCGGTAGGATTCAGCATGGCCTCCCGTTCTGGGCTTGGCTGAGAGAGGAGCGTAGCCTCCATTCACGGTCATCGACCCGCCATTCACGCTGAGGCCCATGGGTGCGCCCTCGTCACCTCCAGTGTGGTTGTGACGGAGAGACTTCTTCTCCTCGTGGGCTTTGGCTTCGGCCGTTCTATTAGATTGGTCCGGCGGAAGGCCAAACCTGTTGGACATTCGCCGACTGTGATCCCCGAGAGCGGAGCGCTTTTGCCGGTGCCAATACCACGCCAGGCCGATGAGCGAGTTTGACTACGCGGAGTTGGGGCTGGTGGCCGGGCTTGAAATCCACCAGCAACTCGACACCGAAACCAAGCTCTTCTGCAGGTGTCCAACGGAGCTCCGCGACCCGGAAGATGCAACCCGCTCCTTCACCCGGTACCTTCACCCGACAGCCAGCGAACTAGGCGAGATCGACGAGGCTGCGCTTGAGGAGAGTCGAGTTGACCGAACCTTCGAGTATCTCGCATACGACTCGACATGTCTGGTTGAGGAGGACGACGAGCCTCCACACCGGCTTGACGAGGAAGCCCTTTCTGTCACGCTTGGCATTGCGCAGCTTCTGGATATGGAGCCGGTCGATCAGGGGCATATCATGCGAAAAATCGTCGTGGATGGATCGAACACGACAGGCTTCCAACGGACCATGCTGGTCGCGACCGATGGCGCGATCGAAACCGAGCACGGCACCGTTCGGGTCGAAGACTTGATGCTAGAGGAAGAAAGCGCACAGCGTGTTGCGGAAACCGATACGGGCGTCCGGTATAGCCTCGATCGCCTTGGAATTCCCCTTGTCGAAATCGGGACGATGCCGGACAT
>JBDGPQ010000210.1:32599-36713 GCA_042219595.1 Haloarculaceae archaeon | reverse complement strand
GAGCGCTCGGCTGATAACCGGGAGGTCCGCGGTTCAAATCCGCGTTGGCCCACTTTTTGCGACCCATCAATGGAGAGCGACGCACCGCCTTTAGAACCGCTAGAATTGTTCCCGATCAGCTAGGTCGATGTCACGAGTGCGGCCAATCCGCCAATCATGAGCAAAAACCCGCCCCCCGCAGTGACCATCCCACCTTCGAACAGGTAGACGAACGGCGTGAGCAGCGTTTGGGTCAATATCACACCCTCCCCCTGCCCGTCTACCGACTCGAACAGCGAGGCCGCGAACACAGCGACCATCACAGCCACGACACCAGCAAACACCGACGCCGTGGCGCCCCAGAGTGCGAGCCGTGGAAGCCGGGGACCCGCCCGTGATCGGCGGTCGTAAGGCATGGAAAAAGGTGGCGTCAGGTCAGACATAAAACTGCGTCAGACGGGCGTCTGCCGGGGGTTTTTTGCCGGCTCGTGGGACGGGTGTGGCATGGATAGTCTCGACGACGCGCTGGCGGGCGGCGCGCTCCCGTGGCGAGCCATCGCCGGCGCGACCGCCGTATTGGCCGGCTTTCTGCTGGCGGGGATCGGGACGCTATCTGTTGCCGTCGACACCGCGGAGTCGGTCGTCGGTGCCAGCCTCGCGATTCCAGCGGCTGCCACTGGGACGGCGATACTATTGACGGCAATCCTTCTGATAGTGCTCGCGTCGCTCGATGCCCAAACTGACCGCCGCCGTCTACTCGCCGGCTGCGGGCTTGTTATCGGCAGCGTACTCGTCGGTTGGGTTGTCTATCCGGCCGGCATGCCCATCGTTCCTGCCCCAGTGATTGCCGGGGTTGTCGGCTTCGCTATCCTTGTGACCGAAGTCCTCGCGGTAGCAGTGATGGCCGATGGCACGACCGCGGGTGTCGCCAGCGTTGACCTTCGGCCGGACCCCGGCGTTGGCGGACCGACGTATGCGGATGGGGGCGATGACGATGAGGATCTGAATTTCCTTCTTGACGACGATGAGTGAGGACCGTCAGCGAACCAGCTAAGTGCACCCGCCGGGACGCCGGCGTATGGACCGCGGCATCGTCCTACCGACCGTCATCGAGCTGGCGGATCGACGGGAACTCATCGCCGATGCCGGCGATCTCGGTATCGACGCATTGTTTATCGGTGAGTCAGCAAATTCGAATCTCTTTGTCGACCTCACGGAGGCGGCGCTGCGGTCGGATGAAATCCGGCTTGGCGTCGCGATCGCAAACGTATACAGCCGATCGCCGAGCCTGATCGCGCTCGGGGCAGCCCACTTGGACGCCGTGTCTGGCGGCCGACTGACCCTCGGGTTAGGCACGAGCACGCCGGAGTTGATCGAAGGGGTTCATGGACTCCCCTTCGATCGCCCTGTCGGCCGGATCGCCGAGTACGTCGACCTCATCCGCGCGGGCCTGTCCGGTGAGACGCTCGACTACGATGGGGATTTCTACTCGCCGAGTGGCGGCCGGCTCCGACAGCCGCCCGCCCAGGACAACCTCCCCATCGCCATTGCGGCTGTGGGGCCGGCTAATCGACGGGTTGCTGGCCGGAAGGCTGACGTCTGGCTGCCACACTTGATTCCGCGGAGCCGCTTCGACGAAGCCTCCAGGGATGTCTTTGATGCGGCTAAGGAGGCCGGCCGTTCGAGCGATGATATCGAAGTCGCGGTATATGTCCCCACGGCTGTCGATGAGGACCTTGAGGCCGCTCGCGACCGCATTCGGCGTCATATTGCCGCATACGCCGGCTCAGCAACGCCGTACCGGAACGCCATCGAGAACGCCGGGTACTCGGAAGCCGCCACACGACTCTACGATGCATGGCAGAACGGAGAGCGCGCGGCGGCGCGTGCCGCAGTTACGGATGAGATGGTGCATGACTTCGGGCTCGCGACGACACCAGATGATGCGGGCGCCGCCATTGCCGAATGGGCCGATGCCGGTCTCGATACGCTGCTGATGCACTTTCCGCCCGGAACGGAGCCCGCAGAGGTCCGTCGCGCTGCCCGGGCCGTTTAAAGCAGCCCCGGGAGGTCGGCAATCGACTCCACCACGTGATCAGGCCGGGGCACGCCGTTCTCCAGCTCAGTTCGGGTGGTTCGTCCAGACAGCACAAGCACCGTCTCCATCCCGGCCTGCTTGCCGAATGCGATATCGGTATCGATCCCATCGCCAACGATCAGGCATGCAGATGGATGACATTCAAGCCGTTCCGTAGCGTGTTCGACCATTACCTGTGAGGGCTTTCCGAGGACCAAGTCCGGTTCCCGCTCGGCGACAGTCGCAACGGCACCGGTGATCGCGCCGGAGCCAGGATAGCGCGTCCCTTCAGCATCTGGATAGACGAGGTCGGGGTCAGTCCCATAGAATGCACTGGCGTCATCGAGTGCCCATAGGCCGGCGGTGAGGTCCTCATAATCAAATCCGTAGGTGTGTGACGTCACGACGACATCGGCCCCGCGCGGTTCGTCGACTGGGTCGATACCCGCTGCCTGGAACTGTTCCCGCAGGCCGGCGGATCCGATCATAAAGATATCGTCTGTATAGTGGTTCATCGCGAGGTATTCTGCCGTGACAGTTCCGGCGGGGAGAATTTCTTCGGGTTCAGCACTGATCCCGAATCCGTTCAAACGTTCCGCATATTGTGTCGGGCTTCGCGTTGGATTGTTCGTGACGAAGAGCACCGAGTACCCCAGCTTCCGAACCGCTTCGACCGCCTCCGCTGCACCCGGAATCGCTTCATCACCACGATAGATAGTCCCGTCCAAGTCGACGACGACCGCCTCGACGTCCATGCATCGACGATGGACCGGATGCAAAAGAGCCGTACGACCGAGGCGCGGGGTCCGCGGACGCGCATCTTTTGCCCGTTCAAATCCTCGATGCGCGCATGGCCGGTTGGCCCGCCCGGGTGGGGATCATTTTCATCGTACTCGCCGTCGTGGGTGGAGTTGGCGTTGCCGTTGGGCCGGGGGCAGACGTTGTCGATGGGGGAATTACGTGGCTGGTAAACTCGACGGACACAGCACTCGGGGGTTCGGCGACAACGGAGTCGACGCCGGCGCCAGCGACAGCGGCTTCGGATCTTGAGCGTGCTGTCCACAAACGCGTCAATGAGGCACGGATGACCCGTAATTTGGATCCGCTTGACTTTGATGGCGAGTTACGTGAGATCGCACGGTTTCATTCGAGGGATATGGCCGAGCGGGGATACTTTAGCCATCTGAGCCCTGATGGTGCGGATTTTTCGGACCGATACGATCGCTTCGGGTACGAATGTCACGTCCAGACCGGACCGGCCACCTACGCAACTGGCGGAGAAAATCTCTTCCGCATTCGCGGTGCGAGCGGATTATCTGACGCAAACGTGGCCGACCGCGCGGTCGCTGGCTGGCTGGATTCCCCAAGTCATCGACGAAATCTCTTGCATCCGGACTGGCGCCGCGAAGGGATCGGCGTCGCGAGGGCTGAAGGGGGAAGCATCTACATCACGCAGAATTTCTGCTGAATCAGCGACAGTGTCTTTTTGCCATGGCCCGCCTTCGACGGCAGCATGTCAGGACTCTACTTCGAAGACGTTGATGTCGGAGACACCGCAGCCACGGAGACCGGGCGTACGATTAGCGAGGCAGATGTCTATATGCAAGCCGGATTATCAGGCAGCTACAACCGCCTTCACGTGGATGAGGAATACATGCAGACGACGGACTATGGCGGGCGGATCGTCCAGAATACGCTTCTTATCACGGTGATGGAAGGGTTGAATCGGCGGCTCGGTTGGGACTGGAATACGCTCGCAGCCTACGGACGCGAAAACATCCGATTTACCGCGCCTGTATATATCGGTGATACGGTCACCCTCACCGGCGAGATCAGCGACAAACGCGAGAAGAGCGATGAGAGTGGCGTCGTCACTATCAGTCATGAGTTATCCAATCAGGATGACGAGGTGGTGCTCGTCGGTGACTACCTACTCCTTATCAAGCGGCGCGAGGGCGCCTAACGGACGACGCCTGCGTCGCGGAGCCGGTCGATCTCCGAGGCATCATAGCCAAGTGCACGGAGCACGTCATCAGTCTGCTCGCCGAGGTGCGGGAC
>JBDGPQ010000210.1:487-32589 GCA_042219595.1 Haloarculaceae archaeon | reverse complement strand
AGGGGTCCGAGAGAAGCGCAACGCACGCCCGGGCACGACGTATTCGCCAATATCGTCCTGTTCACGGGTGACTGCCATCCCGCGTTTCTCGGTTAACGGATGCGTTGGGATCTCCTCGAACGGTGTGACCGGCGCGAGGATAGCGCCAGGAACGTTCTCGGTGAAGTATTCCACCCACTCTTCGGCCGTACGGCCAGCGAGAAGCTCCTCGAGGTCCTCACGCAGCTCGATCCGGTTGCGTACGCGATCGCCAACAGTGCCATAGCGGTGGTCGGGGTCGGCCCACGCTTCACGATCCATTGCCACACAAAAGGTTTCCCAGGCCTCCGGTGGGACGAACACCGCGAGGTATCCGTCGGCAACAGCGACCATTTCGTTCGGCGCAAAATGCCCGCCATAGACCGCCTCAACGTCTGGATCGCCCCTCGCACCGGCGTACTCCGCAAATTGGTGGCCAAAGAGTGATAACGCGACATCGTACATCGCCACGTCGACACGCTGCCCCTCGCCACTCATGCCGCGCTCGACGAGGGCCATCAGGATGCCGATCGTCGCATACATTGCTGTCGCGTGGTCGAGGGCGAAGACATCCATGCGCTCTGGCCGGTCGAGCTCGCCGATCTGCTCAGCCATGCCACTGATCGCCAGGACCGATGTGTCATGGGCTGGCCACGAGGCATATGGCTCCTCGTCTCCGAAACCGGTCACCGAACAGTAGATGAGTTCGGGATTTCGCTCATGGAGCGTCTCCCAGCCAAAGCCGAGCCGTTCGAGCACCCCGGGGCGCATGTTTTCAAGCAGGACATCCGCTTCATCCACCAGCCGTCCAAGGATTTCCCGTCCTTCATCGGTCTTGAGGTCAACGGCGATCGAATCCTTTGACGTATTATAGGACATAAACCGGTAGACTAGCGAATCCGCACCGTGAGTGTCGTACTCGAGTGGGCGATTCCGATATGTCGCCCCTTCCAGTGGCTCGATCTTTGTAACGTGCGCCCCGGCATCCGCCATCAACCGCCCAGCGAACGGGCCGGCGACGGCTGACCCGATCTCGAGCACCTCCAAACCGGATAGCGGTCGTGCATCAGTCATGGACAGGCTAACGACGAGGCCCGCCTTATAAAAAGCATGAGGCGAAGCATAGGGCTGCTCCCACATCATAACGCCCGACCGCAGGCACTTATTAGAGGCTCCGGTGGCCGCCGTACATCCTGTACTCAAAGGCGGTCAGGCATCACTCGGTGAGAACACGGGAATCCCGATATCCGGCTCGTCAGTCTCGATGAAGTCAACCTCAACCCGCGTGCCGATCTCGACATCATCGGGGTCGGCAATGACGTTCGTCATCATCCGCGGACCTTCGTCGAGTTCGACATACGCGACGATTGTGGGCAGTGCGTCCTCCGGCCAGCCGGCTAATGACCGCCCGACACTGAACGTATAGATCTCACCTTCACCGCTCGCCTCCACCCACGCCGTCTCGCCGAAACAGTCTGGACACAACGGCCGGGGATAGTGAAAGACGAGTCCACAGTCCTCGCATTCCGAGAGAAGCAGCCGCCCCTCGGCCGCGGCGGCCCAGTATTGCTCACTGTCCGGGGTGATTTCCGGGATCGGTCGGGGCTCCCAGCTCATCGCTCAGCACCCCCTAACACGAGAGTGACCGCACCATGCCTGGTTCCAAGCGTCCCACCAGTCCCGTGGGCCAGGGCGATATCGGCATCGACCTGAACCTCCGGATTGGCTTCGCCACGAAGCTGACGGACCGCCTCGATGATCTTCGTCATACCGCCACGGTTTCCGGGGTGATTGTTACACAACCCCCCGCCGTCGGTGTTGAACGGCAGTGCACCGTCAGGTGCTTTAAGCGCACCTCCTTCGACGAACGTTCCACCATTGCCCTTCCGGCAAAACCCGAGATCTTCGATCACCTCGAGCACGGTGATGGTAAATGAATCGTAGATGGATGCGTAGTCGACGTGTTCCGGACCGAGACCAGCCTCGGTGAACGCACGGTCACCCGATTCGACCGCCGCGGTTTCGGTCACGTCGATCCGCCCGGCTGCGGTGCTCCCGACGGCCTCCCCATGTCCCAAGACGGCGACACACTCCCTGTCGAGATCTGCAGCTACATCAGCGGAGACAACGAGAACCGCTCCGCCACCGTCTGAGATGACACAACAGTCGAGCAAGCGGATCGGATCCGCTACAAGCCTGGATTCCACGACATCCGCGACGGTTACTGGATCGCGGTACAGTGCATGCTCGTTATATTGTGCATGATGGGCCGCTGCGACGCGGATCTCCGCGAGCTGTTCGTGGGTGGTACCATACTCATGCATATGCCGCCGCATCGCCATGGCATACAGTCCGGCCGTAGCAGCGCCATAGGTCCGCTCGAAGCTGTCTTGCACTGTGTCGAGCGATCGGACTCCCGTTCCGGTTGCCTGCCCGGCGGATCGCGGCCGGCCGGCCAGTGTCACGAGCGCGACATCGCACTTCCCATCGCGGATCGCAGAGACCGCGTGGCCAACGTGAGAGACGTATGACGACCCGCCAATGTCGGTCGAGTCGACAACCGCCGGGTCGACACCAAGGTAGTCAGCGAGTGAGAGTGGCTCGAGCCCGGGGAGGCCAGCGGTGAATAGACCATCAACGGCCTCTTTTTCGAGCCCTGCATCGTTGATTGCACCGCGGGCCACTTCGGCGTGAAGCTGCATCGTTGACTTATCAGGAGCCTCCCGTGTGGGGTGCTCGAAGGCCCCTGCAAGGAATGCGGGGTCGGACATGCCCGTCCGGTCCCGGGGCCTGCGTATAAGGATGCCGTTACTCGATATCCCCCCGCTTCGACAGTGCCGACACCACCGAGACAGCGGTGGAGTACAATAACCAAACTAGTGGTGTCGAGACACTGCGGACTGGCCCCGCCACGGTCTTGTCCCATAGAATCATACCGGGAATCGCAACTCCCTGGACGCTGGGTAGAAGGAAAAGCGTGGATGAGTCTATGAGGAGCTACGTCAGAGACGGTAGTCCCTCGTCGAATAATGCGTCGGCGATCGTGTTTTTCATAACCTCGTCCGTCCCAGCGGCGATCCGGCGACCACGCTGGAGCCGGTAGAGATATTCGAGGGGGTGATCCTTCTGATATCCTGTCGCCCCGGTCACTTGCAGCGCCTCGCTGACGACCTCCTCTGCCATCCGACAGGCATGAAGTTTCGCCATACTCACTTCGAGTCGATCCGGAACGCGGCCGGCGGCTTCGGCATTGAGTGCCGATCGGTATACCAGCGACCGCGCCGCCTCAAGCTCGGTCGCCATATCCGCGAGCTTCCAGCGCAAGCCCTGGAATTCACCGATCGGCTGGCCGAATTGCTCGCGATCGCCAGCATATTCGAGCGCAATATCGAACGCACATCGGGCGATCGCCGCGGCGACGGCTCCAGCCCCGCACCGCTCCCAATTCAGTGCCTTTAGCTGCTCTTTGAATGCCTGCCGGCCCCGAACGAGTACATTCTCCTCTGGGATCGGGACGTCCTCCATGAAGAAGTGCGTCTGGTGATGGCCGGCCATGTTCTCGTAGTGTTCGTTGATCTCGACGCCGGGTGCATCGAAATCCATGATGACCGTTCCAAGATTCCCATCCGGGAATTTCGTCCAGACGACTGCGGCGTCGGAGGCCTCTACACTGCTCACCCAGATCTTCTCACCGCTGAGATACAAATCGCCACCATCCTCCTCGACATGGGTGTTCATGGCGCCGACGTCGCTCCCGGCGTGGGGCTCGCTGATCGCGATCGCGATAGCGGATTCCCCGTCGATCACCGGCGGGAGGTATTTGTCCTTCGCCGCCTCCGTCCCAAACATATCGATGGCTCGCGGGGAAACCATCGACTGCCCGTAGACCGCGTATGCGGTGTCGGGACAAACCCGGCCGATTGCCTCGACAACGAGGATCGCCTCGAATTCCGTCATTCCGCCGCCGCCGTATTTCTCGGGCAAGTTGATTCCGAGGACGCCCTGCTCGGCGAGCAGCTCCATGTTTGGCCACGGATATTCGTCGTCCCAATCGAATGCCCGGTCGGCAAACTCGTCCTCAGCGAGCTCCTCGATCATACCGACGACCATCCGTTGTTCCTCGTCGAGATTCAGCATACTGAGCCTGCCCCACGCAGCGTGTTAGCTTCTGCGGTGCAGGGCACCACTCCATCGGCCCAGACGTAGAGCGAAATGCCCGAATCGATTTTGGAGCAGGCGAGGCAGGGCCACAGCGCTCCCTTTGCGGTGTGTGTGCGCAAACCGAGGACGGCCTCGGAGTGTTCCCCGACGCCTGGTCCAGCCGACTGTGGAGGGTCTTGGCCGTCCATCGCCGCGGCATATGGCGAAACTGGAATCGGCACCGTACCCTCGCCCGTCTCGATCTCGGCAATTACTTCCTCGAGCTCAGGATCTCGAAGGACGTCGCCGACGGTGTCCACGCGGGCCGCGGGAACGCCACGCCGGGAGCATGCCTTAATGGCCGCCTCGACGGTTCGGTCCTCTGCCCAGGATTGCATTCCAGCCTCCAGCACCGCGCCCGAGCCAGTCAGGTCCGCGTTGGCTTCCTGATCGAGTAGCTGACGGAGTGCTGCCGCCGACGCTGCATCGGTTGCCGCCACGGCAAACCATCCGTCGCGGGCCTCAAAGATACCGGAGAGCGGGAACGGCTCGTCCGCGGGTTGATGGGGTGTCCGTTCGCTGTCGAAGGGAAGGAGTGTCCCGACGAGCCAGGCCGCACAGTCCTGCATCGAAATGTCGACGAACTGGCCGCGCCCGGTCTGCTCCCTGTGGTACAGCGCACCGATCACTGCTGTGGCGGCTACGTATGACGCCACGTTGTCGATCACCGAGACGCCAACCTTCGTGGGCGGGTCTCCTCGGTACCCCGTTGCCGTCATAACACCCATGCCAGCCTGGAGAATCGAGTCATAGGCTCGACGCCCGGCCGTGACGTTATCCTCCCCGTAGCCCGTTACCGAGCAGTAGATCAGTTCCGGATTGCGCTGGCTCACGGTATCGTAATCGAGACCCAGATCCGCCATCGTCCCCGGTCGAAAGTTCTCGACGAGTACGTCCGCCGCCGCAGCGAGGTCCAGCACCGCTTCTTGGCCACGCTAGGTCTTGAGATCCACCGCGACACTCTCCTTATCGGTATTTGTCGAGTGAAAGTAGTATCCGCCCGCCGGGCCCCCTTCCTCGGCTGGACTCACGATCGTTCGGCCGCCGTCGCCGGTCGGCGGTTCGATCTTGACGACCTCCGCACCGAGTGATCCGAGCAACCACGCAGCCAACGGTCCTGATGTGAGGTGTCCAATGTCGAGAACACGGACACCCGAGAGCACACTCATGCACCATCACCTCCAGGCGCCGGCGCGGGTGAGTCAACCCGGCCCGGCGTCTCGGTGAGCGCGAGCGGCGAGCCAGGGATGCGATGCCCGTTGGATTCGACCACCATGCCACGGTGATGGAGGTTCTCGTCGGTAAATGCGGCCGCGACGTCACGGATCGAGGTAGCCGTCAAGCCATGGTCCTCGGCGAGCTCGACGACTTCCCCAACGGTATGGTCAGCTACCCACTCCTCCACGACCTCGTCCACGGTCTCGGCGTGGCGGCGCCGATCACGGTTCGTCTCGAACCGCTCGTCACCCTCGAGGTCCTCCCGGTCGGCGAGCTCGAGGAAGCGCTGCCAGTGCTCGTCAGTCCATGCAATGAGGTAAACCCAGCCATCGTTTGCCCGATAGGTATTCCAGGGCGCCGACAGCGGGTGTCGATTCCCCGATCGCCCGGCGGACTCACCTGACGCCATGGCGGCCGGCACGAATGTGGTCAACAGCGGCAGGATCGCGGCCCGAAGCGATACCTCGATCTCTCCGCCATCCCCGCTGTCGTACAGTCTGGCCACGATCGACCCGCACGCCACGATCGCACCGAGCGCGGAGGCGATCGGCACTGCCGTGGCTGCGGGTGCACCGTCAGGGAACCCTGATGTGGCGGTGATGCCGGTTCGGGCCATGACGAGTGGATCGGCTGCTCCATAGGCGCTGGCCATCTCGGTGCCAAACGGGATGATGTGACACGTCAGGAGGCGGTTGTCATCCGCATTGAGAGGGTGATGATCGTCGGTGATGAGGACGTCCGCTCCAGCGAGAACATCGGTGACGGCCTCGGAATCGACGTCGTCGACCAGCAGGCTCCGCTTGGCCGCCAGTAATGCCTCGACGTACTGGTCGCCAGCCGCACCATCCTCGAGGTGGCGGATCGGGTGCCCATTGCCGATTTCGAGGAGGACGACATCAGCGCCAAACTCCGCGAGGAGTCGACCGGCCATCGCACCCGCAACGGATTGTGTAGCCTCCACTACCACATGCCCATCGAGGACTCCCGGTCCGTCGGTCATCGGTATCCCAATTCGTGTTCCCCAATGATCACCGTCTGCACGTCATTTGTGCCGTCGTAGATCTGATCCACTTTCGTATCGCGGTAGTGGCGCGCAACTGTCTGTGCGGTCTCACTGACGCCGTTTGCCCCATGTAGTTGTACTGCATCTGCTGCAGCTTCTTGGGCTGCATTGGTCGTGAATCGCTTGGCGATCGCTGCCTCCTGCTGTGCCCGCTCCGCGCCACGATCTATCAAATCGGCCAGCCACAAGGTTAGCAGCCGCGAGGCTTCATATCCGGTCTTCATGTCTGCGATCTTCTGTTGCACCAATTGATACTCGCCGATCGGCTGATCAAAGACTTCCCGCTCGGTTGCGTATTCGACCGATTCACGGAGGCATTGATCGAGTTTGCCGACCGCTCGTGCTGCGCACGCCAGTCGGCCGAGTTCCGTTCCAGCCATGAGAACTTTGTAGCCTTCGCCCTCCTCCCCCACGCGGTTCTCGATGGGCACGCGAACCGCGTCGAGGTCGACCCGTCCGGAGCAGAGGTCACGCTCGCCCATGATCGGTCGCTCGGGCGTGAGTTCCACGCCATCCCAGTCCGTTTCGATGATGACGGCGATGGTCCCGCGGTATGATGGCTCGGCGTCCTCGTCGAGCTGGGCAAAGGTGACGAGCCAGTCCGCCAAGTCGAGATTGCTGATCCACGCCTTCGTGCCGTCGATGCGATACGCATCGCCATCACGTTCGGCCGTCGTTTCGAGATTTCGTACGACATCCGTCCCCGAATGGGGCTCGGTCACTGCCTGAGCGCCGAAGAGCTCACCTCGAGCCGTTGGCGCGATGTATTCCTGTTTGAGACGTTCGCTGCCGTACCGCATCGTCCCCTCGCCGAGGGAGCAACTCGGCCACCCCGCAATCGTTGCCGCCCGTGTCGAGAAGCGCGCGAGTTGGGCGATCACTGAGACGAGTTCCGTGTACTCAAGCCCTGCACCGCCGTATTCTTCCGGGAGGGTTCCCCCGGTGAATCCGACCTCGCCGAGCCGTTCGGCCAGCTCCCGTGGAAAAGAGCCCGTCTGGTCGATTTCCGCTGCGACTGGAGCTAGTTCCGCCTCCGCGAACTCTCGCGCCGTCTCTCGAATACGTTGCCCGGCCTCGGACAGCGTGAAATCCATGCCGGCCACCTCCGCCCGCCCACCACATTAAGCCCTACGGGACATTCACCTGACCGCCGGAATTACTTCCTCGCCGAAGCGCCGGACAGATTCTCTCACATGTCCGGGCTCCATTCCCGGGTGCCGAGGTCGGAAAATGAAGTGCAACTCGTCGCCAAACCGTTCACGGAGCCTCTCAATCCGCTCGATCAGGTCCGTCGGGGATCCGAAGAATGCAGCGTCGCGTAATGCTGCCTCGCGATCCGGCGAGATGACCTCATCGAATGCATCACCGGGATCGTCGACGCGGAACCATTCGTCCGGTGATGTTGCCCGGAAATTCGCGTGGAGATCGTCGAAGTACGCGTATCCGGCCCGAATACGCTCCCACGCTGTCTCTGCGTCGTCGGCAACACCGCCATAAAATGTCACCGGCAGCTCATACCCGCCCACGGGCGGCTCATGATCGGCTTTCGCGTCCCGAAAGATCCGCCATTGCTCCTGAACGTCATCGAGATCCGAGGCGCGGCTCGGCAGGTAGGCGTCGGCGATCCTGGCCGCCCGCCGCACTGCGGCGGGCACGTTTGCACCCACGATGATCCGCGGTCGAGGATCGGCGGCTGGCGGCGGCCGAATCGTGGCGGGCCCGTACTCGTACACTTCCCCCTCGAAGGTAAATTCCTCCTGTGTCCACGCCCGTTTGCATACCTCGACCGCCTCGATAAGCCGCTGGACCCGGGAGTCACGGTCGATTCGGTAGCCGGTAAACTCGGGCTCTCGGTAGCCGAGCCCGAGTCCGATCGTCACCCGTCCACCGGCGATCTGATCGAGTACGGCGAGGTCCTCAGCCAGACGGAGTGGCTCATAAAACGGTGCGAGCGCGATGCATGTCCCGAGTTCGATCCGCTCGGTCGCCCCGGCCAAGGCACCGAGTACGCCCACGGGTGAGGGTGTGAAGCCATCGTCGGCGAAGTGGTGCTCGGCGACCCAGACCGAATCAAACCCGACCGACTCGGCCAATTGAACGAGATCAACGCCCTCGGCGTAGATGTCGTGGAACGAGCGGTCATCCCACGGCGCCCGCTGGAATGTAAGTGGCCCGATACCGAATCGCATGCCCGTTATCCCGGGCACCGGGAGTTGAGCGTTGCGGTACCTCAGATCTGGAGCGCTGACACGATGTCGTCAACCGACTCTTCGTGTGCGAGCCCCTCACAGCGGTCGATGATTTCCTGAATTTGTGTATCTGTCAAGTAGGTGGCCATCAGATCCCGCGCCTTGTCCTCGATCTCCGCAGTCGACAGCGGCCGTTCGGGGTGACCAAGTGGGTAATTCGCTCGTGACTCATACGTCTCGCCCCGTGCTGAGATCTGTGCAACTGCCGGCACGTGACGAGGATGTTCTTGTCGATAGCGCTCGAGTTCCTCGTCGGCCTCGACGGATACGAGTTGCATCAATGCGTGGACACGTTCGTCATTCAGCGCGTCGGGTTCGTAGTGTTCCGGTTTCACTTCGCCATGGAGCACTGCGGTCGCGACGTTGTACGGCAGGCTATGATCGGCCGTTTCGCGTGTGAGATCGGTCGACCACTTCTCCGGGCCACTTGCGTACACCTGCACAGTATGTTCGAACGAGCGGACTTCGATCGACTCGATCTCGTCCGGCTCGAGATCATGCTCCTGGACCACATCGAGCACAGCCGTCACGGCGGGATGGGTGAAGTAGCCACACGCGAAGGCCTTGATACTCGTTTCCATAATCCGGTAGCCAGCCCCGTCACGTCCGCCGAGGGCCGGGAATTCGACGGGCTCACCGGCGATCGCGTCGGCAAAACTTCCCTCGTCACCGTCGAGGACCGCTGCGGGGCCGGTGAGGCCGTTCCGTGCCATTTGGCAGGCCTTGATCGCATTGTGGACGGTGTTTGGCATCGCGACCGCTTTCCACATCGATACCTCGCCAAGCCGGGAGATCAACAGTCCGTTCTCGGCCGTCCCGGCGATCCCGATCGCATTGACAAGCGCTTCATGATCGAGATCCATGAGCGCTCCCACAGATGCGGCAGCGGAGTACGCACCCCACGTCGTGTAGTCGAAACCGTTCGGCCAGGCGGTGCCCGTGTCGACGCCGCGACTCTGTATCTCGTACGCGATCACGATGGCCTCCAGGAGATCCGCCCCGCTCGCATTCTCAGCTTCGGCAACGGACACCAACGACGGGATATGATCGCTGGGGTGGCATGCCGACTCGCCGGTCGAATAGCAGCAATTGAAGTCATAATACCGGCCCATCGTCCCGTTGATCAGAGCCGCATACTCAACATCGACCTGGGCGCCCGACCCCAGGATCGTGGCCGGCTCCTCGCTGCCATCCCGATCACCGTACGTCTGGCGCAGGACCTTGCTCGGCGGTGCCGCGTATGCCCCGACCGCACATGCGAGGGTGTCGAGGGTCAGGCGCTCGGCTTGCTCGATGACGTCGTCTGGCAAGTCGTCGATCGAGACTTCCAGGGCATACTCCGCGAGAAGCTCGCTCGTTACGGGCATGCGCTCCCCTCAGCGGGTTGCCTCAAAGGTTTGACGCCACATCACTCGTGCTGCGCGCGCCCGGGGATCTCGCTCACGCCAACTTTCGAGGCGCCGGCGTCGACGACCGCCGTTTCGCCCGTCGTGTAGTCGTTCTCCGGTGCGAGGAGGTACACTGCGGTCCGGGCGACATCAGCTGGGTCACCGATCCGTTGCATCGGAACCCATTGCCGGCGCCGCTCGAACAAGTCATCGTCCGAGTAGACATTATCGGTTGCCGGCGTCCAAATGAGCCCGGGAGCGATCGCGTTGACCCGGATGTCCTCTTCCGCCCATTCGAGCGCCATCTGCTCGGTAAGACGAATAATCGCCGCCTTGCTCGGGCTGTACGCACCGGCACCCGGCTGGGGGCCTAATCCGGTTATCGAAGCCACATTGACGATCGATCCCGTCAGGTCGGTATCGATAAGCCGCCGAGCCACTGCCCGTCCCACGAGAAAAGTTCCGTCGAGATTGATCCCCGTCGTCATTCGCGCCGGCGTTGTTCACGGCGAGCTGGAGCGGCCCGAGTGCCTCCTCTGCAGATTCCATGATCTCATCAACGGCATCCGGATCGGATACGTCTCCAATCACAGGGACAGCGGTTTGCCCGCTCTCCTCCACTGCCGCGACGGTCTCCTCGGCCGTATCGCGATGGATATCATTCACGGCCACATCCGCTCCAAGCTCCGCCAGCGTTGTCGCAATCTCCGCGCCAATGCCGCGGCCCGCGCCGGTCACGAGCGCGGCTTGCCCCGCAAACAGGTCCTCTCGATACATGGCCGGGCCTGCGCCGGCCCATGCCATAAGGATTCCTGGCCCAGTCGTCGTTTCAGCCTGCGAAACTGCTGGCCGGGATCTTTGACTATCGGACATGGACATCGATTCGATGGCCGGTCGGACCGTAGTGCACCGCCGATTGAACATCCCACGCCTGCCGACTGCTGGGATCGCGATGGCGTGGGGACTTGCACTCATCACTTACGGTCTCGGTGATGGCGTGACGACGCTGGCAGTCGTCGCCTCACCCCACCACGTGGAGACGAATCCCATCGTCGCAGCGGCGATTGGTACGGCCGGTGGAGTCGGCCTTCTCGCCGTCAAGGCAGGGGTGCTCGGTGGCTGCGTGGCATTGTCCATCTGGATGGCAGAGGGCGACCGAACGTTCTCCTACTGGCCACCAATACTGCTTGTCGCGGTGGGTGCAGCGACGACGCTGTCGAATATCACGCTCCTCGCCTGATCCACAGGGGCTTGATAGATCTGGGCGACCAACCGAACGGTATGGACAAGCAGGCCGTCCGCGAGTCGGTATGGGACGATCTCCAGAACGCAGGCGTCGCTCGTTTTCTCTAAGTGAGAATCTATTAGTAGGCCGGGAGCACGCGGGGGTATCCTTCGTGGCTACTCCTCATCTCGCTCGGGGAAACGCGGGATACTCTCCGAGCACCCCTCTCCCTCGTGCTCAGTTTCCCCGGCCAGCCGCTCGCTCAGTGTGTCCAACTCGGCCATGTCATCCTCGGCTAACTCGATAGACTGGAGCTCTCCGTCATCATGGCGCTCGCGAGAATACTCGATGGCCCCGTATGCGGGGATGCCGGGGCGCCCCGCGTGCAATCCCGAGGCGTGCCGCTCGCTCCCGGTAGGACCCGGACCGAGACGGGAGCCGCTAGGGGGAGCGGAGTGAGTCCACAAGAGACGTAGCGCCGGCCGCACCCTGGTAAGGCGGCCGGGACGGACGTGGCACCGTAACGGCGGGTATGGGGGCGGAGCGCCCCCGAGTAGCGGACGGACCTCCGCGTGAGATTAGCACGTTCACGGGGGAGAGTTTACGGCTCTGGCCTGCTTGGAATTGCGAGTATTCGAACCGTTTGGAATATTCGCAATCTACTTGAGGTTGCGAGTATATGGAACTAAGCATGTGGCAATCACATTCTTTCCCTATGGCAAAGTCGCGTGGTCTCATCACCCTCACCGAGCGGGAGCGGATTGCCGGTGAGGTGGATGTGGAGAAAGCAAAAGAGTACCAAGCGGTGTCTCGTGTCCGCCGGCGTATCCACGAGGAACTCCCCGAGGAAATCGACCTCCTTACGGAGCACCACCCAGACTTGCTTGAGGAACTCCGTGAGGTGGTGTGTGAGGGCGCCCTCGACGACGGTGATGGCAATGAGTAGCACAAGTGAGGACACGGAATCCGCGATGACTTACCCCTCCACCAAGCAATATGCGCGGTGGAAAGAGCACGCTGAGGAGTTGGACATGAGCGTGAGGGAGTATATTCAGGCCATGATTCAGACCGGGAGCAAGAAGCTCACCGCTACGGTAGAGCCGGACGTAAAGGTCCGTGAGCTACGCGAGCAACACAACGACCTCAAGATGGAGCTTGACCGAGCGTGGTCTCGGATTGAGATACTTGAGAAGCGGCTCCACCACACCGAGCGGGCTACGTGCTGCGAGTTCGTGGAGGACACCCCCGGCGAGGAGTTCCGGGATATTGTCCAAGCGGTGGTGGAATTTGTGCAGGAACGTTTGGACTTCTACCTCGATGCACTTGAGGGCGAGCAACTCCGCTACGAGGACGGGGGATACTACCCCGCCGGTGAGAGTGCCGTGGACACGGGTGGTGAGAGCTAATGGTAACCACACGTCGCCCCAAGGAGCCGGATAAGCGCATGGGTGTCTATACCCGGCTTGAGGACGTGCCGGACCGCTATCGGCTCTACCACCACGAGGCCGCCTACGCGGAGCGTGACGTGTGGGAGGAATACCTCACGGAGTATTTCCTCGATACCTTCGGCACCGACTACACCGAGCAATATGCGCGGCGTGCGGGCCGGGATTGGAAAGAGCACATGACGGAGCGGGGGCGTCATCATGCCCTCGCCACGCCGGAGGACGTCGACACATGGTGTACGGCGCTCGTGGACCGGATGAAACCCCGGTCAGCCTACCAAAACTATTGGACCAAGTTAGAGCGGTTCTACTCGTGGCTCCAAACTCACACGGACCACCCGCACGTGTATCATCCAGTGCTCATGGCCGCCGCGGAGTATCCCGCCGCGGGACAGATATGGGACATCAAAATCGGGACGTGGAGGGATGACCAATGATCAACGAACTCGACAATGATGCGGACGCCCAACGGGCCGAGATAGCCGCCGCATTTGGGCAAGACCTTGACCCACTCGCGGAGTATAAGACGGCTTTTGAACGAATGGACGCGGATCCATTTGACCTCTTCTTGGCCGATGTAATGAGTACCAAGGACCGGAGCGAGCGGACCCTCGATGGGTACGTGCGGACGTTTCGTCAATGGCGGGCGTTCATGGCGGAGCGAGACCGCCACCCGGCGTGTCCAAGTGAGGGCCACGTTAAGGCTTTCATCCGGCGAGAGTTGGAGGAGCGAGACAACAGGCCGGCGACTATCAAAAACAAACTCCACCGGCTCAACAGAGTGTACCGCTATTGGCAAGATGATCCTGCGTTTCCCCACCCACAAGACTACAATCCCATCAAGCTTGCCAAGTCCAAGATGGATTTCTCTGAGAAGGCCAAAAAAGAGCCGCCGCGGATACCGATTGAGGACCTCCGTAACATTCTCGCGGAGGTGACTCACATCCGGGACCGGGCTATTATCGTGACGCAACTCAAGCTCGGTCTTCGGGCTACCGAGGTGTGTAACCTCAAGCTCTCCGAGGTGTGCATCGAAAACGTCGAGGCACGACGGCACTATCCCGAGATGTGCACTTACCCGGCGCTTGAGGACCACCAAAACGCCGTCTACATCCCTCATCACCGTGAGGGTAATAAGTCAAAACGCCCGCGTATGCTCCCACTTGATGACGAGATGCGGCGTGTGCTCCTGCGGTATCTCCTCATCCGGCCAGCCACGGATGCACCGTGGGTGTTTCTCTCTAAGAACACGTACGGCCAACTCCACCGTGAGTCCGTGAGTGACGTATGGGCGGACGCTTTCCACCCGGAGTATGAGGAGACGGAGCGCCACGCGGCGGTGTCAAGCCACTTTGGCCGTCACCGGTTTACAACGTATTGGCAAGTTGAAAAGGAGGCGAGCCGCGAGTTGGTCAAATACATGCGGGGGGATACGGCCGGGAGTGCCGATTTCAGGGAGCGCGGGGCGATTGATGAGTATATCCACACTTACTATGAGGACATAGAGACACTCTACCGTGAGAACATCTACAAACTCGGTGTGTAAGTCTCACCCCGGTTCCGTACTAACAGTTTCTTACCTTACGACCGCATCCCGAACTTCGAGGGGGCTGCTACTGCAGCAGAACGACTGGCAGACCATCCGGCATTCGCCTCGGCCGCAACCCTGAAGTGTAATCCTGACGCCCCGCAGCGCCCGGTCCGCCGGCGTGCACTCGAGAACGGGACGAGTGTCTACGTTGCGGTGCCCCGGCTCACTGAAGCGGAATGCTTTCTCGAACTCGATCCAGATCGCATTGACGACTTCGACCACGCAACGACGATCGCCGGAGCCGACGAGTATGGCACGCCACTCCGTCCCGATGCCATGCCGGAGATCGACTGCATCGTCGCTGGCAGTGTTGCGGTCGCGTCCTCCGGCCGCCGAATCGGGAAAGGTGAGGGGTACAGCGATCTCGAGTTCGCGCTTCTTCGAAGCTTCGACCGCGTCGGCAATGAAACACCTGTCGTGACGACGGTCCACGAGCGGCAACTGCAGGAGACACTCCCGCCTGCGGAGCCACACGATGTCCCCGTGGATGTGATCGTCACGCCGGAGCGGATCATTGAGACGGAGGCGGGGAGCAAGCCTGACGGCATTGATTGGGCCGCGCTCGATCCCGAGAAGCGTGCGGAGATCCCCCTGCTCGATGAATTGGCACCCGAGTGAGACGCCTGGAGGACGCCGTGGCGTTCCAACGTGGATCTATTGGCCGGCAAGTTCTCCGAGGAGATCGACCGCGACCGTCTTGTCGAGCGGGTCGTTGCCATTGCCGCAGTGTGGCGACTGAACGCACGCAGGACAGCCATTGACACAGTCACAGGAGTGTACCATCTCATATGTGGTCCGCGCGAGCTCGTCAAAGGTCTCGTACCCCGACCGTGCGAGGCCGACCCCGCCGGGGTACCCATCATAGATGAAGACCGTCGATCGATCCGTATGGGGATGGAGTGGTGTCGAGAGCCCCCCAACGTCTCGACGATCGCAGAGAAACGAGAACGGAAACATCGCGATCATTGCGTGCTCGGCAGCATGAATCCCGCCCGCGAAGTCCCCCGTTGCATCGAGACGGGTGGCGAGATCCGTCGGGAGCACGTAGTATACCGCCGTCGTCTCGAGACTCGTCTCCGGCAGTTCGAGGGATCGTTCGCCAAGTAGTTCGCCGGACCGCGAATCCCGTCGCTCGTAGCCGGTGATCTGCTTGCGCATAGTCACCTCCGCTAATCGAACAGTGACGTCCTCGCGGGACGCAGACACGGTCTCCTGGAGATCATTCTCAACGGTAATCTCTTTATCATGTCGAACTCGCGTGAAATAGTCCGCCCACGTGCGGTCGAGTTCCGCGACATCGTGTTGAAGGTCGAGATCGGTCACTTCGTAGGTGCGTCCCTGATGGTGATAGATGGCGCCAGGATGGGCGTCACGTAGCGCGTCTCCGAATGGAAGTGATCCGACACGTTCCCCGTCACGGGTCCGCAGGAGGACGTCGCGGTCACTGACCGTCCGGAGGCTCATGTCGTGTTGTGGGCTGCCATCGCCGGCATATGTCCAGCGAACGCCATCATCTGTCCCGCGGCGGGCAAGCGTCCCGGCGGCCTCGAGATCGGCGACCACGTCTGGGAAACTCGTGCCAAAATGGCGGTCATCCTCCGGGCGAAGCCAGTTTTCCCGCGCGGCGGAGCAAACATGTGGCGGCAAAATCGTATCGTTTTCCGGATTCGTCACCGCGTCTTCTGGTGGTTCCTGGAAGAGCACATCGGGATGCCGGGCGACATATTGATCGAGCTGATCCTCGCCGGCGACCACCACAACAAGGCTTGGGTCAGTGCCACGGCCCGCGCGACCGGCTCGCTGGAACGTGCCCATGCGCGTGCCGGGATAGCCGTCCATGAGGACGGCGTCGAGTCCACCAATATCGACGCCCAATTCGAGAGCACTCGTACACCAAACCCCCCGGACCGACCCATCGTGCAAGCCCGCTTCGATCTCCTCCCGCCGTTCGTCGGTGAGCGCGGCCTGGTAGGCGGCAATACCGTCGGCAAGATCGGTCTGGCCCCGGTCACGCAGTTCGCTCGCACTCTCGTCCGCGTAGCGTTCGGCAGTTTGGCGGGCACCCGTGAACGCGGCGGTCTGGAGCCCGCGTTCTACCAGATCAACGAATAATCGTTGGGTTTCGACGTGTGCTGACCGGCGCCGCCCACTACCCCAGCCCTCGTCGTCATATTCAGGGGGATTCCAGAGCAACCAGTGTGTCGGGCCGGTTGCGCTTTCGTCGTTGTGGATGAGTGTATATGTTTCAGCAGATGTGCCGGTGACCGTCGCTGCATGTTCGACAGGGTTGCCGATCGTCGCCGAGCAGCACACGTACTGTGGGTCGGCTCCGAATCGCTCGGAAAGGCGATTGAGCCGTCGGAGGACGAGTGCGACGTGACTGCCAAACACCCCGCGATACTCATGAACTTCATCGACGACCACGGTTTCGAGTCGCTCGAAAAACCAATCCCAGAGTCGGTGGGCATGCGGCAGGATGCCATAATGGAGCATATCCGGGGTTGCAAGCAACACAGTCGGTTGCCGCTCCCGTACGGCCTCCTTTTCGCGGCGATCTAACTGCCCGGTGTAGCGGTCCACAGTGGTCCGGGCTCCGAAACCCAGGTCGTCGGCGATTCCCGCGAGAGTCTCGGCCTGATCATTGATCAGGGCGACTTGTGGACCGATGTAGAGCGTGGTTCCAAGATGATCTTCAGCCCGTTCCACTGCCGGCACGGTATATGCTAGACTCTTGCCGCTCGCCGTCGGCGTTGCCAGCACCACGTTTTGACCGTCCCGAACAGCCTCGATGGCTGCGGCCTGGTGGGCAAAGAATTCATCCACACCACGCTGCTCGAGGGCGGCGGCCAGCCGATCCTCCACGTCGAGAGCAACCGTGGTGGCCTCGCGCCCGGGAACAGTTCGGCGGTCCTGAATCTGTCCCTCATAGTAGGGCCGGTCACATAACCACTCGATCGTCTTCTCCACGGCCGGCCGCTCAGTGATCCCCGGAGAGCGCCACTTCGAGCTGATCGATCACTACCTCGCGGGTGTCCTCGTCGAGCCGCCGGTGGGGTGCGCGCGGCTCGCCGGCCGGCACTCCCCGGTGTCGCATGGCCGCCTTCACTGCGGGCACGCCGTATTGGGCGGTGATCGCCCGGTTGAGCTCCACGAGGTCGGCATTGAGCGCGCGAGCCGCGGCGCCCTCGCCCTCGCGATGTAGCCGGGCGATTTCGGCACAGAGCTCCGGAACGACGTTCGCAAGCGCGAGGACACCGCCGTCTGCACCGGCATCGAGCGCGGGAGCGTACATCCCGCCCGAGCCGACAAAGAGTGAGAATTCATCCTGTGCGGCTCGCCGTTCGCGCTGGAACCGGATCAGATCACCTGCCGAGTCTTTCATCCCTGCAATGTTCGGGTGATCCGCGAGATCGCCGACCGTCTCGGGTTCGAGATGGACTCCGGTTTTGGCCGGGACGCTATAGAGATAGATCGGCAACTCTGTTGCGTCAGCCAGCTCTCGATAGTATGCCGCGAACGCCTCCTGATCGTGCGTGAAGTAGTATGGCGTGACGACCAGCGCACCGTCTGCACCGACCTCGGCAGCCCGCGCCGTCTGATCGATTGTGGCCCGCAGTCCCGCATGTCCCGTTCCGGCGAGTACAGGCACGGAGACGGCATCGGCGACGATGGCTGTCGCGCGGTCGCGCTCCTCAGCCGTCATGAGTGCGGATTCGCCGTTCGACCCGCACGGCACGACGAAGTCGACGCCGTTATCCACGACCCATGTCGCTGCCTCTCGCAGGGCGGGCTCGTCGAGGTCGCCGTCGACCGTAAATGGTGTCACCAGTGGTACGCCGGTTCCGTTCATAGACTGCCATCGAACTCGTGGAGGTAAACCCCTTGCTTCAGCCGGCCGACCCATTGAAGCCCGGGAGGAACAACGCCCGCGGCTCGATCCCGCCGTTCACCAGGGCGTCCCACACGACGAGAACGGATGGCAGCACGACGATGGACGCGATGAACGCGTAGAATACCGACAGCCCGGTGAGGATACCGAACTGACCGATGGCCGGGAACACCGCCAGCGCCAGAACCCCGATGCCGGAGACCGTTGTAAGCATACTGCCAAGAAGGGCGCCGCCCGTACCGCGGACCGTCCGATCGAGGGCGGTCTGGAGGCCATGCTCGTCGCGTTCGTCTGCGTACCGGTGGGTGACGTGGACCGAATAGTCGATGCCGAGGCCGATCGTGATCGCGAGGATGGTTGCGGTAAGCGCGTTGAAGGGAATACCTGCGGCGCGCATCGATGCCGCGACCGCGATGACCGTTACGATCACGGGTACCATGTTCGCGAGGCCAAGACTCCAGGCCCCCTCGAAGATCTGGTAGGCGATGATCAGAAAGACCGATGCACCAAGGAGAGCCAGCGCGAGACTGACGATGGCCGACTCGAAGATCAGATCCGAGACCGCCTGGAATACCACCGTCTGGCCTGTCGCCGTCGCTTGGCCGCGGTATCGATTAGCGAGTGCGCGAGCGTCAGCTGCAACCGCGTCCTGGCTCGCCTCCGCGTCGACGGAGTAGACTACCCGTGTGCTGCGGAAATCCTCGCCGAGATACGAACGTGCCGCCGATCGTGAGGTGGAATCGAGCAGGTATCCGTATATCTCGCGCAGACCGTCGTCGGGTACGCCGTCACCATCGATATCATGGCGACGAACGAGCCGGCGGAAGGCCGGGTCGGCGGAGGCTCGGGACTCGATCACCGAAAGGATCGACTGCGCGTCGGCTGTGCCATCCACGCGGAGAATACTATCGGGGGGATCGATGCCCACGCGCTGGATTTCCTCGAGGCTGGAGTCTCGCAGCATTGGCGTTTCCCAGAATATGGTCGCTGAATCCTGCTGGGTGGCCGCGAACCGATCCTCGAGGAAATTCAAAATCTCCGTAACGGTATAGTCACTCGGTCGGAATGGCTCCGGAAGCGCCTCGATAAATTCGGGGTTGTCCTCGGGCGGTAGGAAGTCCTCTTGGGAGAAGCTGGTACTCACGCCCGTCGCGTACATGCCAGCCCATGCTGATCCAAGGAGGACGATGAGCAAAAACAACACAGGCGCGAGCCTGGCAATGACGACGCCGCCCCGAAGGATGGCTCCGAGCACCGATCCTTCAGACCCAAGCGGGCGTTGACTAAACGTCGGTAGTGGGAACCGTGCCCGGGCGCGATCGATCCAAACCTTCGCAGCGGGAAGGAAAATTCCGAACAGGAGGAAGGTAAATACGATACCGATCGAGGCCACGAAACCGAAATCCCGGATCGGTGGTAACGACGAGGAAAGGTTTGCCAGAAAGCCAATGACCGTCGTCCCGGTGACGATTCCGAATGCGACCAGGAGTTGATCGGTCGTCAGTCGCATTGCCGGGGCCAGATCGGTTCCGCGGGCCCGTTCCTCGCGATACCGGTTGATCGTATGAATGCCGAAATCAATCCCAACCGCTAACAAAAGCGGCGGGACGGCGATGAGCAACTGGCTAAAGGGAATGCCAGCGAGGCCCATGAATCCGAAGGTCCAGACAATAGCCATCAGCAGCGTCAGGAGGCCCAACAGCAGATCCAGCAGGTCACGGTATGCGATGATGAGGAAGAAGAGGATGAAGACAACAGCTGCAGGGACGACGATGAGCAGCGAATCGGTAATAACGCTCGAGAACTCCCCCGCGAGGATGCCCGACCCGAAAACGGTCATATCGCCGACGTCGCTCGCGAGAAATTGGACCTGCTCTTGAATCGCCGTCAGCGGACTGGTGCCGCTCTGCCCCGCGCCCGTGGCAAGGCCGGACGGCACCTCATGCGAGAGTGTGCCGATCGTTGCGGAGGCGGCGGCATCCTTTCGGTTAAAATCCGTGCTGAGAAGGCCAGTGAACCGATCGTTGCGGGCCGCAAGGGTTCGGACGGCTCGATCGATGGCCGTGCCTGTCGCACGCTCGACGGCACGACGCTGTTCCTGTGGTGTTTTCGCCCCCGGGTCGAGCTCTTGGGCCACCAGTCCCGCAGCACTTGCGGAGCCTGTCACCCGGAGTGAGGGCTGCTCACTCGCGCGTTCCTGCACGCGTAACATCCGCACCATTGCTGGCCGCGACAGCACGTTGCCGCCGGACTGAATGAGTGTCGTCCCGCCGGTGTCAGGTTCGAACGTCGGCGAGAATTCCGTACTCACTCGCTCGAGGGCCTCCTCCGATGGAAGGCCGGTCGTGAATTGCTGGGTGCCGGCTTCCGTCGATACGTTGCCAAGGCCGACCGCGAACGCTGCAGTGATGACGAGGAAGAGGAGAACAACTTTCCCAGCATGATTGACGATGCGGTGGTCAACCCAGTCAATCGCCCGCTGGTGGTCTAACTCCGCCAGAAATCGGCCCGGCCCCCGCATCCTACCGGCGAAGCCACCACGCGCCACCGATGACGATGAGGATGATGATTACAGCCCCGCCGATCAGTAGAGGGGACGGACCACTCCGTTCGGGGGGTTTGACGACCGTCACCGCTTGCCGGACGGTATCAGAGGTCTTGGTGTCGCCATCCGCGTCATCATATCGGAAGTCGAGCGACACCGGATATTCCTTCGTCAGGGCGGCCCCGCTTGCGGCCACGGAGAAGGCCAACTCAGTCGATTCCCCGGGTGCAAGCTCTGCGGCGAACGCCTGGTCGTCAACCGCCGAGAGCGGCGACTCGGCGAAGAGTTTCGCGGAAATATCGGTGTAGGGCTCCCCGCCGGTGTTCGTCACGGTGAGATTGAGTGTTCCGGTGTCACCACGTCTGACCGTCGCCCGCTCCGCACTCACTCGGAAGGCTGGACGCTCTTGGGCGACATCGCCACTCACATCAAGGCTGGGACCATCGACTAGGGTGTCGTCAGCGGTCCTGTAGCGCGTATCGATTGTGAACTGTCGGAGCCCTGCCTCTGCCTCCTCACTGATCTCGAGCGGGAACGAGAAATCGGCAGTATCGCCGGGATTGAGATTGCCGATCGGGGATTCGGTTTCAAGCGGCGTGATCGTCGCCCGCTCGTCCGTGAGGATCACGACGGCGTTCGACACCGTCTCTGTGCCCGTGTTCCGGATCGTGCCCCGCAGCGTTCCGTCCTCGCCAACGGCGAGCGTGCTGGAGGTGTTCTCTATGGCGAAATCCTGTTCCGGCCCCGCTCGGAGCGCGAACCGTCGGACATCAGAAACCTGCGTTCGATTGTACCGATCCGCGTAGGTTGTCTGGACGGCCATCGAGTAGTTTTGGTCGGCGGCGGCCGTTTCATCGACCGTCGCTTCGACTTCGACCGTGCGGTTGCTCCGTTTCGGCCAATAGCCAACATACCGGGTAGCCTCAACTCCACCGGCAAATGTGAGGCTGCGTGTCTCTGAACTCACCGTGACCCGCGCGTCCCGCGCATCACGGCGACCGACATTACGGAGCGTCACAGAGATGGTGTCCGTGGCTCCGACGCGAATCGGTGCGGATACTTCGTGTACACGGAACCGAGGTGACTTCTCGATCTGCAGCGTTACGTTTAGGTCTCGTCGGACCTCCTCGGTGTCCTCTTCACCAGCGCTGTCGATCTCCTCTGTATAGCGATAAGACACGTTGATCGGGAGCCGGTAGTTGCCTGGTTTGGCGTCTTCATCAACGGTAATCGGCACCTGAAGCGGTGCTTGCCCCCCTTCGGGCAGCGAACCGACCGCGTACGTGCCAGCGTGAACGGTGATCGGAACCCGGTCTTTCCGATCGATTTCGATTTTCAGTCCGCGGGCAGTGGTGACTCGGTCTGTCAAGGTGGGATTGTCAACGGAGCCGGTCTCGACTGAGCCGTTATTCAGCAGCGTAATGTCGAGGGTGGTCTGCTCGCCTGGTGAGACTCCATCGGTTTGAAGCGTCGCCGAGAGAACGGGTTCGCCGGTGACCGCCGCTGCGACGCCGGTCCCCACGAGCAGGATCGCAAGGAGTGCCAGTACCGCCCGAGTCCGTGCCATGGCCTGAATACTTGACTCTCATCGCATCGGCGCCGGCATATACTTGTTGTTCTTCGCCTACTGACACCGGGAGGCGACGGCTTCCAACGGCGGAACGGAAGTTTGAAGGTCGCCACCGGGCCAGCAACGCGTACGCATGGGCGCTGTCCCGCTCCAGATCATCGACAGCTTCCTCCTCAATTACAATGCGGGGGATGCGCTCCTGGTGCTGTTCGCCCTTGGGATCCTCGCGGTGATCCCGCTGAAGTCGTGGAAGATCCTGTTGCTACACTTCCTCACGTTCGGCCTCCTGTTCGTGCTCACTCCGTCGAGCGCGCTGGCGGTCGATCCCGGTGGTAGTCACCTGTTGGGGAACGCCCTCCATTACAAGCTCGTCGGGCTGGCACTGATCGTGCTCAGTCCTGTCCTCTACGCGACGACCGACTAGTCGCTCAGACGGGAGATTCAAGGCCGCGCGGCCGCTTCGGATTGGTATGCGCGCGGGTCGGGACCCATGAGCGGTGACGGGTCAACGGACGACGACGATGCCGACTGGTTTGAGCGTGCGCTCGCGGAGGACGGGCCAAGTACCGAGGAGGATGATGCGTTCGACGAACCCGCGACGACCACTGATGGCGACGATTGGTGGGATGAGCCCGACTCCGAGACCGGAAATTCAACGGAGGATGCATCGGACAGTGACGTCACCGATGGTTGGGATGAGACCGATAGCGCGAGCAGTGCGGACGTGAATACCGACGTGGAGCCGGAGGACGAGACCGGCGCTAGTGATGCCTGGAATGACGACGGGTGGGCGGTTGACGATGATGACACGAGTGAGACGGGGTCAACCGGGGCCGACGTCGACCCATGGTCGGCCGAACTCGAGCCCGGGACTGCGGAGGAGGATCCATTCGATGAGGACTTCGCGAGTGCGTTTGAGGGGGGTGCCGAGGAATTCGCGGACGAAGAATTCGAATCGGAGATTCCCCGACTTGATGTCGGCATCGAGGGACTTGACGACCTGATTCAGGGTGGAATCCCAGAACGCTCGCTTGCCGTCGCCATCGGTTCCGCGGGTACGGGCAAAACCACGATGGGGTTGCAATTCCTTCGCCATGGTCTCCAGAACGGTGAACCCGGCGTATTCATCACGCTCGAACAGTCCCATGAATCAATCATCGACACGGCGAACGAATTGGGCTGGGACTTCGAGAGCCACGAATCAGCCGGAGATCTGGCGATCGTCGATCTCGATCCAGTCGAGATGGCAAATAGCCTAGACAATATTCGCGCTGAACTCCCGGCCCTTATCGAGGATTTTGGCGCCGATCGATTCGTTCTGGACTCGGTGTCGCTCCTCGAGATGATGTATGACGATCAGGCCAAGCGACGAACACAAGTGTATGACTTTACCCGGGCGCTCAAAGAAGCGGGCGTCACCACATTCCTTACCAGCGAAGCGTCAGAATCGTCGCCATACGCCTCCCGATTTGGCATCATCGAGTATCTGACCGATGCGGTGTTCATCCTCCAGTATGTCAGAGGGCAATCCCAAGATGCCCGACTTGCCATCGAGATAATGAAGATCCGGAATGCGAATCACTCGCGGGAGACCAAGCCATATGCCATTACCAATGAGGGCATCAGAGTCTACCAGCAGGCGAACATCTTTTAAACAGGATCGGCACCCAAGGCTCCGTTTGCCCAACATAGGCCTTATGGCACCCTCATCCGTGTGAATTTTCGCTGACATGTTGGATCCAGTGTGATCCCACCCGTCAGCGCCTACCGAGTCACGGTCACCGGCACCGGCGACCGCCGGACGACGGCTTCGGCCACGCTGCCAAGCAGTACCCGTGTAATCCCCTCGCGTCCGTGGCTCCCAATGACAATATGATCGACATCTTCGGATTCAGCAAATTCGACGATTACCCGAGTCGGCCGGCCGACTTTGATGGCCCAGTCAACTTCGACTCCACGCCCCGACACATCAGCCGCGTAGTCCTCGAGGAGTTCCTCAGCATCGGCCTCGGCCTCCGCATACCAATCCTCGGAAAACGCTGGGAGTGAGGCCCCCGCCGTGAATCCGGCCTCTCCCGGGTCGATGACGTGCAGTAGCATGATTGCAGCTCCCGGGAACTCATCGAGAGCCAAGGTAACGGCATGCCGTGCGTGCTCAGACGTATCGACCGGCACGAGCACACGGTCGGCCATACCATCGCTTACGTACTGTACTGTTTCAACCTTCGGCAGGGTGGCCCCGGAGGATTCGCTCGTAGTAGGGGATCATTACCCGCCGGTTTTGCTGCCAGTGACGCTTCGATCGCATATCGTGAAGCTCAACGGCCAATGCGTATCTAGCCGGCTCTGGGCCGAACCCGGATTGGCCGTGTTCCTTCCGCGGATATCGGGCATCCTGGAGCGCCGCTCGGAGCTCGTCACGGATCGCCGCCATCATCGGCGTCCAATAATCTCCGCCCGTCTTGTGCCTTTGCCACGCCCGCGTATGCCGCTCGGCATAGTTGTCGCAGATGTCCGCCGCATCGGCACGGCGTTCGAAGGACGCCCGGACGGGTTCCCAGTCCGCCGCAGCAAGTAGTGACCGATCAAGTTCGCCATCGGCCATCGCGCTCCGCTCGATTCTATCCTTTTCCCAGAGGGCGTCCACATACGCGATCGCCGCACGCCGGGCCGCATCCGCGTCGATATGGGAAAACTGCAGTTCGTCGACCTCGGCAAAGGCCTCGATTGCCTCTTCACGGTCTCGCGCATCGTGTGCGAGCATCCCCTCACAGACACGCGTGGCCATATGCATGGCCGTGTCGTGGTTGGCTTTCGATGCCGGTTGTCCCCACCCCATGATCAATCGGTCCGTTCGCGCAGTATGCGCTCGAAATAGGGCTCCATGACATCCACCGCTTGCCGCCAGTGGCGGTCCGTCGCCATATCGTGCAGTTCCACGGCAAGTGCATACCGCGCGGGTTCCGGCCCGTGCCCCGACTGGCCATACCGAGGTTTATGCGGATAGTCAGGATCCTGGAGTGCTGCGCGGAGCTCGTACATCTGAGCTGCTCGGATTGGCGTCCAATAATCACCGCCCGTTTTGTGCTTGATCCAGGCCCGCGTACTCAGCCGTGCGTACCGTTCATCGATCCCGGCCACGCGTGCCCGTCGGCGGAACGCCTCTCGAACGGGACTCCAATCAGCGGCCGCTACTTCGTCACGGTCGATCCCATCTTCAGCGGCCGTCCCTTCGACTGTATCCTTTTCCCAGAGAGCGTCCACGTACGCGATGGCGGCCTGCTCGGCCGCCTCCCGATCGAGGTGCGCAAATTGACGATGATCGACCGCCGCGAATGCCTCGATCGCGGCCTCTCGATTGCGATCGTCATGCGCTTTGAAGCCCTGACAGAGGCGCTCAGCAAGCTCGGTCGCCGTCTCAGTTCGATGCGATATCGTCGTTCGGGGTTGAGGCTTTGACATTGTTCTCCTTCTCGGCGGGATCCGACTCCCACTCCGACATATTCATCTCTGATAATCTGCTATAAAACTACTCTATAGTTTATTCTGGATCCCACGGGTAATCGGAGCCTATCTCCCAGAAATCAGTGTCTACTCGGCCTCATTCACCAATCTCAATGATTACAAAATTTTGAATCAATGCGATTTCTACGCGAATCAAACGGCGATCGGTTGGTCGTTTGTCGGGGAGTCGACTACTGATCCGGCGATGAATGCACCCGCTCTCCCTGATAGTCCCCATCATAGGTTTCCTCGTGCTCGGCGCGGGCGAGGACGAGCTGGGCGATGCGAGCGCCCCTTTCGAGTTCAATGTGGTGGTAGACTTCGAGCAATCCCTCCCCGCGACCCTCGTACCCGGCATCCCAGACTGCTGTGTCGAGCATGCAGGAGTTTCGCAGCAAGGAGGAGCGCGGATAGAGAAAGCCAATATGTCCCTCAGGGATCGTGATGCGGTCAGCATAGGCGACCACGTACCCGCCTGGATCAAGGGAGTATATATCCGCGGTTGGCTCGATTTCGCGACGCTCCCCGACAGTCTTACCATCGCGACCGATTCGGCCAGCGTCGGACTGTTCGAAGACGCCACCGAGGGTCAGATCGACACCGTTTGGTTGGATTTGCGCAGACGACACCTCACCGAGCTGCGCCGCAACGAACCGACCGCTTCTGAACATACTGCCGGTGGACCGGGCGGCCCCTAAGTCCTATCGGGCGGCGCGCTCGTGGGGGTTTTCCCACCATTTATGCCCACGGATGGCGCACTCTCCCATGCCATGGGAGAAACTCTCACCGAAAAGATTCTCGACGACCACCTCGTCGAGGGGGAGCTCGTACCGGGCGAGGAGATCGGTATCGAGATCGATCAGGTCCTCACCCAGGACACCACGGGGACGCTTGTCTGGCTCCAGTTCGAAGCTCTCGGTTTGGACGAAGTCCAAACTGAGCTCGCGGCACAGTATTGTGACCACCAAACATACCAGTTCGATTTCAAGAACACGGACGATCACCGCTTCCTTCGCTCCGCTGCCGGGACCTTTGGGGCGTACTTCTCTCGGCCGGGGAACGGAATCTGCCACAACGTCCATAAGGAGAATTTCGCCGCACCGGGGAAGACGCTCTTGGGCTCGGACTCCCATACCCCAACCCCCGGCGGGCTTGGCCAACTGGCTATTGGGTCCGGCGGGCTTGACGTCGCCGTTGCAATGGGCGGTGGCGCATACTACATCGAGATGCCCGAGATCGTCGAGGTCCGCCTCGAGGGAGAACTGCCGGAATGGGCCACGGCGAAGGACGTCATTCTCGAGATGCTCCGCCGGCTCTCAGTGAAGGGTGGCGTTGGTAAGATCTTCGAGTATACCGGACCCGGTGTCGAAACCCTGTCCGTGCCCGAGCGTACGACGATCACGAACATGGGGACGGAACTCGGCGCCACCTCGTCGATCTTCCCGACCGACGAACACACGAAGGACTGGCTCGAGCGAGTGGGCCGTCCGGAGGACTACGAAGAACTCCGACCGGATGAGGATGCCGACTATCACGATTCGATGACGATCGATCTCTCGGATCTTGAGCCACTCATCGCCTGCCCGTCCATGCCGGATAACGTCGTGCCCGTCCGCGAGGTGGCGGGCGAGGATGTCTCCCAAGTGATTATCGGTTCTTGCACGAACGGCGGATACCCCGATATCCTCCCGGCTGCAAAAATGCTCGAGGGCCGTGAGATCGACAAGCGTACCGAGATGATCATCGCGCCTGGTTCGAAGCAGGCATCCGAGATGCTCGCACGTGAGGGCTGGACGGCTGAACTCATGGCCGCAGGTGTCAATTTCTCTGAAGCAACCTGTGGGGCCTGTATCGGGATCGGTCACGTGCCGGCATCTGATTCCGTGTCGCTACGGACGTTTAACCGCAATTTCGAGGGGCGATCGGGTATTGAAGACGATAACGTCTATCTATGCTCGCCCGAGGTTGCGACTGCAGCCGCCATCGCCGGCGAGATTATCGATCCACGTGACCTCGCCGATGAACTTGGTGATCTCGACGATCCCGGCTTCGAACTTCCAGAGAAGTACACCGGTTCGAAGGCCGATATCATTACGCCTGACGAAGCGGTCGACGACGACCTCGTGAAGGGGCCGAACATCGGAGATGTTCCCCTCAAAGACCCTCTGGAGTCCGATCTCTCGGGGCCGGCATTGTTGAAGATGGGTGACAATATCACGACCGATCACATCATCCCGGCCACCCAGGATATCCTCATGTACCGATCGAACATTCCGAAGCTCTCGGAGTTTACCCTGTCTCGTGTCGATGAAAGCTTTGCCGACCGCGCTCTCGAGAGCGACGGCGGATTCCTCGTCGCTGGCGAGAACTATGGCCAAGGCTCCTCCCGTGAACACGCGGCGCTGTGTCCGATGTATCTCGGCGTCGAGGGCGTCCTCGCACAGAGCTTCGCCCGAATCCATCGCGCGAACCTCTTCAACTTCGGCCTGCTGCCACTCGAGATCGATGCCGAGACCTATGAACGAATCGACGAGGGCGACGATATCCAGATCGTTGACGATGTTGCCGAGGCGGTGCGTTCCGGACAGGATGAGTTTACCATCCGCGTCAATGACGAGTGGGAAGCCACCGCGCAGCTCGATGCCTCGCCGCGGGAGCGGGAAATTCTTGCCGACGGGGGCAAGCTCTCACACGTCAAGGCCCAGCACGAGGATGGCAGCGGCGCCGCGCCAGCCGACGACTAGGCCACCACCTCTTTGTTAGCGCTTCCCCAAGACGGTCCCTGGATCCACCGTCTCGGAATATGGCGGCGGAAGGAGCACGTCCGTCTCCGGATGGGTTGAGAGCCATTGACCCCAGGTCGCGACTTTAGAGGGCCGGATCTCCAACTCCGTGCCGGTCTGCGGTCCGCAGATGGCTGCTGCCAGGAGCTGGCTCCAAAACGACCGTGTCGCAGCGTCGTATAACACGAGGTTGCCATTTCGTCGGACATCGACAGTGCGTCCACCCTTGAGGTCTGCACCGAACGAACGGCCACGTTGGATGCTGGCCGCTGCAAACGCACCCTCGGGAATCCACAGCTGGCCGGACACCGCAAAATTGGTGACCGTGTTGTCGACGCGTCGGCTGGCGACCATCCCGCTTGAACAGAGCGGACAAAACGTCACGAGGATTGGCCCGCCGGCGTCGTCATTTACGACCTCATGGTGCGACAACACCGAGAGTGGGTAGGCCCGCGCCCCGTCGTCCCACCTCACCCCGATGATCGTTTGCTCATCGACCAGTCGAGGCGGCCCGTGTTGGTGACGATACGCGCGGTGAATGTCTTTGCCCTGCCAGTCGGCCGCAAACGCCGGGGCCGTAATGGCATAGATCCCGGCATCGTCGACGATCGACTGATCGCAAATGTCCGACGGGACCCCATGCCTGGCGGTCGGCCGTATCGACTGATCAGCGGCCGCGGTGGCAGTTGCTGAGGGTGGGGTAGCGAGACAGCCTGCGGTCCCGAAGACTCCGCTCATCCCCGCCAAGCGCAAAAACGCCCGTCGATCCACTGGGGATCGTTTGGCTCGAGCGGGCGTAAATCTGAGCTTACCACCTCCTCGGCGGCTTACGTAACGTCACTACCATGATCGCAATCGTATGTACGCGGCCCACTGGGATGAACCGAATCACCGGGGTGCTCCCGACCCGCTCACTGGTCCGCTGGTGAGGCTGCTAAAGGTCCGGGACCTCACCGCCAAACTCTTCGATGAGTGCCGGTACGACATCGAAGAGGTCGTCTACGATCCCGAAGTCAGCTATATCGTAGATCGGCGCACTGGGGTCAGTATTGATCGCAATGATCGTATCCGAGCCCTTCATTCCCGCGACGTGCTGGACAGCTCCCGAAATGCCGATGGCAATGTAGATTTCTGGCTGCACGGTTTTTCCGTATTGCCCAACCTGTCGGTCCTTGGGGAGCCAGTCGTTGTCGACGATAGGTCGGGAGGCCGAGACCGTCGCATCGAGTGCATCCGCGAGGGCCTCGATGAGGACGATGTTATCCTCCTCTTCGATGCCACGGCCGATCGACACGAGGACCTCTGCCTCGGTGATGTCAACGTCGCCGGCTCCCACTTCTTGGAAACCCTCGACAGTTGACCGAATCGCTGCGTCGTCGATCTCGACGTCCGCGGCTTCGATTACAGCGTCGCCCGTTCCCTCCGCGGCAGGCCATTCTCCAGGGCGAACAGTGAGGACGGTGGCGTCACCCTCGATCTCGACCGTCGCCTCCGTCTTCCCGCCATACGTTTCACGAGTTACGACGACGCCATCGGCCGCATTGATCTCGATCGCATCGGTGGCGAGCGGTCGTTCGAGCCGATCGGCCACAGCCGGTGCGGTCGAGAGGCCATTGACGGTATTCGGAACGAGGACGTGCTCGGGCTCGCAGTCTCCAACGATTCCCTCGATCGCTTGGACGGCCACATCAGCCACGAACTCCTCGCCATGATCTACAGTATGGATTACGTCGACTCCTTCACGGTTGAGCGATTCCGCAAAGCCGTCCACGTCACCGCCGACGACGGCCAGATGCAATTCAGTCCCGGCAGCGTCGGCGAGTTCGCGACCAGCGGTGATGATTTCGTAGCTCGGGTCCCGGAGTTCGCCGCGGCGATGCTCTGCGAGTGCGAGGACGGGCATTAGGCACCCACCCCCCGATCGCGGAGCAATTCCGCGAGTTGTCCCGCGGTTTCGTCGGCACTACCCTCGAATATCTCGACATCGCTCTCGACTTCCGGCTCTTCGAGATCCGTCAGCGTGAGCGAGAACGGCAGGTCGGCAGCGTCAACACCGATTTCGTCGAGGGTGTGGGCATCGAGTGGCTTGCTCTGAGCCTGGCGAATGCCTCGAAGCGAAGCGTATCGTGGTTCATTGATCCCGGTCTGTATCGTGAGCACGGCCGGAATATCGACTGCACCAAGCTCCTCGATGCCGCCCTCAAGTTCGCGGTGGACGTTTGCAGTCTCATCACCGGGCGTGTAGTCGAGCTGGTTGACCACTGCCCCCCATGCGTAATCCACCATTGAGGCAAGTGCCACGCCGGTCGCACCAAATGCATCGTCATCAGTTTGGACGCCGGTCAGGACGAGGTCCGGCTCCTCGTCCTCGACGACTGCTGCGAGGACTTTTGCCTTCGTGATCGGGTCGAGCACAGACGCATCCGCGAGCGCGTCGTCCCAAATTCGGATCGCCCGGTCGGCCCCTTTTGCGAGGGCCTGCCGGATGGTTTCCTCGGTCCGCTCCGGACCGATCGTGGCCGTCACGACCTCGACGTCGTCGTGATCCTCGGCGAGCTGCACCGCCTCTTCCACCGCATAGTTATCCCACTCGTTCAGGTCGTACGTGAGGTAGCGACTTTCGATCTCGAGGCCGTCGATCTCGAACTCATCGTCGACGTCCGCCACCTCCGAGACTGTCACTAAGACCTTCATGATCGGGGGTGGGCAGCCGGTACCGATAAAAACCCCGATCCAACGCGCTACTCGAGTTCACCGACGTCCTCGTCAGGAAATGAAATGAGGTTTTCACGGCCGATACGCAGCTTATCGATGCGGCCATCTTCTTCCATACTCGAGAGCAGTTGGGAGACTTTCGCGTTCGACCAGCCGGTTTCGGAAACGATCGTCGCCTGTTTCATCCGTCCACCGTTCTCCTCGAGAAGTCGCTCCACGCGTTCCTCATCCGAGAGTAATTCGACGTCGACTTCGTCGGCAGTCGGCTCCGGCGGCGCTGGAGCAGGAGCTGCGCCGTCGTCCTGTCCAGAGGTATCCTCTACCGCCGGGCTCTGATCGCCGTCGGGGCTCCGCTCGAACACATCCTGCCGGCGGGCGACAAGGAATACGACAACAAGGACGCCACCGAGGGCCGCGACGACAGCCGCGGGGAGTGTGAAGTCACCGGGCCGGGCTGTCCCGCCACGCGTGAACTCCGCATACGGCGAGCCTGCGGAAAAGGTCCGCGGCCCCTCCCATCGGAAACTCCGCTCTACAAGAACGCCATCACCCTCGAATGGATTGTGGCTCTCTGGGGGAGTGATCACCAGCGTTTGCTCCGAGCCAAGTCCAGCGAGCCAGGTCCCGGAGGAGGTATTGAACGCATCTCCAACGACAATGTTTTCGTCCTCCGTGACGCGGGCAAAGTTCGTCCACCGA
>JBDGPQ010000210.1:0-477 GCA_042219595.1 Haloarculaceae archaeon | reverse complement strand
AGAGCCATCCGGTTCCATTGCGAACGACCGCCACCGGGGCCGCGGCCCGGCTCACATCCGTGATCCGCATGCTACGACCGGTTGCTGCGGCGGCCCGCTCGCTCGCGTTCCGAAATGCCTCCAGCCCGAGTGAGCGGGCTTCCCCCTCGCGGTAAGCTGCGGCTAACTCGTTGAATGCTTCCTGCTCAGCGGTCGTCTGAAGGTCAAAGTACGCCTGCACCGTCCACTGGGCGTCGCCATCCTCCTCGAGGGCGATTTCGAACGTCACGTTCGCGCCACCCTCGTCGACCGCCGCACCTGCCGGACCACACGCGACGCTCAGAAGCACCACCGCGCCAAGGAGGGCAAACAGGGCGGCGCGGGCCCGCCGGCACATGACAGCGGATGAACGAGCCGCCGGCAAAACGCTTTCCATGAAACGTTTGCCGGCCGCATAAAACGTCTCGGCCGCGCTCGGCGCGTAACCGGAGCGGGACG
>JBDGPQ010000017.1:16132-39366 GCA_042219595.1 Haloarculaceae archaeon | reverse complement strand
CACACTTCGAGTGCCAGCAGTGCGAGTATGAGAATCACGCCGACTACAACGCCGCCAAGAACGTGGCAGTGCGCTGCTGTCGGCGGTTACTCCGTCGCACCCAGACTGGCGGCGACGGAGGCGCACCCGTAAACGTTGCGCTGAATGGCGGGACGATGACCGTGAACGTGTAAGCACCGACGCCCCTTCGACGGGGAGACGGGCCTCTCCGTGCCACGTAATGTGGCCCGAACGGGAGTCCACGTCAAAGCCCCACCCTCCACGAGCGAACCCCCCGACGGGTGAGCGAAGTAGGGTGGGGCAGTTTACCCCGCTGGCAGCATCTTCACGCCATACCGAATCACCCCTTCCTGGGCATAGATCCGACGGATCGTGGCTTCGAGACGGTCGCCGATTTCGATAGTCTCCTCGTCCCCGGTGATCACCTGGACCGGGACGGAAACCGAACCATCTCCCGGCCCGTCGAAGGCTACGATCGCGGAGACGTATGAGCCACTTCGTGCTTGTTGCTCCACGAATTCAGGCGGCGCACCACCCTGGCCAATCGTTGTCGCCGCCTCGACCGTGGCCGAGCCGGATAGCTCGACGGATTCGTACTCGACCATGTCGCCACAGCCTGTGCACGCTCCCTCCGGCGGGAATGCCAGTTCCTCACAGTCGGGACACCGGCCAGCGAGCAGCCGATGACGCTGCGGGATCGTCCGTCGCCAGCTGGGAACGCTGACATAGGCGCCCCCACCCTCCGGCTCGCCAGTGGTGATCTCGCCGCGGAGTCGGAGGTATTCTGCGTAGGAAAGCTCCGTATCGCCGTCGAGATCTGTATTGACGGGAGCATTGCCGGCATCGATCCAAAGCGCCGTCGCGCCGCCACCTGATCCGTAGCCGATCACCGGGACGGCTGAATGACCGGCGTCGATCGCTGTCGCGACCCCGAGGAGCGGTCCGGCGGCACCGGTATCCCCGAGCTCGTGGACGGTCGTCCCGGCCTGAATGGTAGCCGAATCGACACCGAGATCGCCGGCCGCCCGATATGGCATCGCACCGTCTGGCGACTGCAGCGCGATGGCGTCGGCGGATCCGAGGTCCCGATCAATGGCGTCTCCGACCGTCGCGACCGTCCGCCGAAACGCATTCCGATCATATTCTGTCACGCCGAGTCCCGTCGTTTCCGAACTGCCAGCCGCGCGAAACCGCGTCCCTGGATACGGCGTCACGTGCTCTACTGGCTGACCAATCGAACCCTCACCATCGGGATCAAGCAATATGGCCGCAGCGCCGGCACCACCCCCTTGCTCGATGGCATCGTCCGGGGCTCCGCGGGGCACATCCGTTCCGATCGCGAGTGTGGGCGCGTCACTCGCGGTCATCCCCTGCCGGGCGGCGATAAGCGCATCAACACCTGCACGCGTGCTTCCTTCGATCTGGCGAGTCGGCATATCGTCGGGAAGGCCCAGAGTGCTTACCAGGCGCGGAGCAATCGCTTCCTCCTCGTAAGGCGGGGTCGTCGTGCCGATGAAGAGCCCTGCAATGGTGTCGCGGTCGAGACTGGCGGCCGCAAACGCCCGTACTGCCGCTTCATACGCCAATGTGAGCGCATCCTCGTCGGCATCCGGAACGGCCGTGTGTTGAATTCCATTGGCCTCAGTATGTCCCCAGGCCTCCTCGATCGTCTCAACGGCAAGACGAAAGCGCGGGGCGTAGGCCCCGATACCGGCTATACCCGTCATGCCGCCACCTCCTCACGCTCAAACACGTGGACAACTGTCGCTCCGCCGCTGCCACCGACGTTGTGCGTCAGCCCGAGTCGTGGGGCCTCAAGCTGGCGATCGCCGGCTCTGCCGGTGAGCTGTTCGAATGCCTCGACGACCTGACCGGTTCCGGTCGCGCCGATCGGATGACCCTTCGACTTCAGGCCCCCGGAGGTATTGACCGGCAGGTCTCCTCCCGGCTCAGTCCGCCCGGCCCGGAGCAACGAGGCCGCTTCACCAGGCTCGCAGAAGCCGAGATCCTCGTATGCGATCAATTCCGCGATTGCGAAGCAATCGTGCACCTCTGCGAAATCCAGATCAGCTGGCGTGATCCCAGCAGCCTCATAGGCAGTCTGGCCGGCAACCTGACTCGCGGAGATCTCGGTATAGGAGTCCCGCTGGGCGAGTCCAACCCGTTCGCTTGCCGCCCCCACACCGGCCACCCGGACACGTTCGTCAGTAAACGCCGACACGACATCTTCGGAAACGAGCAGCGCGGCCGCAGCACCATCCGATGTCGGGCAGCAATGGTACAGATTGAGCGGATCGGCGACCTCAGGCGCCTCCACAGCATCTTCCAGGCTGCATTCGAAGCCCAGGTGAGCTTTCGGATTCTTCGCGCCGTTCGCGTGGTTCTTGACGGCAACCCGCGATAAATCTTCAGCAGTTGCATCATACGCGTTCAGATATGCATCAGCCATCTGGGCGTACACGCCGGAAAACGTCGTTCCAGTGAGTCGCTCCCACTCGGTCTCCCCGCTCACCCCGAGCCAGTACTTTGTAACATCACCGGACATGTCCGTCATGACGTCGAAGCCGCCCGCAAGCACGACGTCCGCCATCCCACTTCGGATGGCCTGAACAGCCTGTCGTATCGCATAGCCGCCGGCAGCGCAAGCGTTTTCGAGACGCGTGCAGGGGACGTTATGGAGGCCGATATGCTCCGTGACTGCCGGCCCAGGGAGGCCGAGCTGGCGGCCTCCAACGCCGAGGGTGCCGACGTATGCCTCGTCGATGTCGGCGGTATCGATGCCGTCCGGGACGCTCGCACACGCGGCCCGATAGGCCTCAGCGAAAAGGTCACGGTAGCTACGGTCCGGGAATGCGCCAAATGGGGTCTGACCAGCCCCGATCACGTACGCATCTCGCATGGCCCCGCCTGGGCGGGGCCGCGGATAAGGATTCCCGTGGCGGAAGGGATCCTGGCAGCGGGCTTTTCCGCGTCCCGGTGCTGCGGGGCGTATGCCTCTCGATACCGGCCGTATTGAGACGATTACCGTGGACTCCTATGGAACGCTGGTGAATCCGGACGCGGCGGGTGATGCGATCGCTCCGTATGTCGAGGATCCAGAACCGGTACTAGCCCAGTGGCGGGCTACTTATCTCTCGTATGTTATGATCGTCGATGCAGTGGACGATTATCGGCCGTTCGACGAGCTGATCCGGGCCGCCCTGGAGCGGACTCTCGGTGCGCACGGAATCGAGACCACGCCCACCGAGCGGGAGGAGATCATGACCGTATATGACGACTTAGAGCCGTTCCCGGACGTCCAGGATGGCATCGCGGCACTCGCGGCCGATCGAGATGTCTACGTGCTTTCGATGGGCACACCGGCCATGCTCGACGCCCTCCTCGAGACCGCACATATCGGCGAGTTTGTCGAGGACACCATTAGCGTCCACGAAATCCAGCGATACAAACCCCATGCCGAAGTCTACCAGCATGCCGCAGCACGAACGGGCACGCCGATTGACCGGCTCGTGCACGTGGCCGGCCCGTCGTTCGACGTCCGCGGGGCGATGGCAGCGGGCATGCAGGGCGTCTGGATCGACCGCCGCGGTGAGCCGTGGGATCCCATCTTCCCGGAACCGGATCTACGGATCACGCGATTTCAGGATCTCGTCGACGCGCTCGCCGAGTCAGGCTGAGGCCTTCTACTGGGTAGCGGCGATCACGGAACGTCAGTGAGATGGGTCGCGTACCGCTGAAGCTGGTCGCGGGCCTCCGGTGGCCGCGGTGTAACGGGGTCCAGAATCACTTGGTCTACGCCCATGTCTCGATAGGCACCGAGCGCCTGGCGGACGTCCGCGACCGTCCCCGTCAGATACTCCGCCATCGCCGTCTCGGGATCGGCCTTCCGTCCGAACACTGAGCGCTGCTTCTCGCAAGCCGTCGCGGCGTCCGCGCCTGGAACCAGGTATGCACGTTGGAGAACCACACGATCGAGAGTGGCTGGATCCTCGCCGGCCGCAGCAACGTGGTCTGCGATATCGTGCCAATCCTGTTCAACCGCGTCCGGCGGGTCGGCACCGGCGATCCAGCCATCGGCATGACGGGCAATCCGGTCCTTGACCGCTACCGGGACACTGCGCTGTCCGTTTTGCTCGATGCCACCGCCGCCAATGAGGATCCGTGGCGGCCGTGGAGTTGACGGTTCGAGCCGGACGTCCTCGACAGTGTAAAACTCGCCGTCGAAGGTTACAGTATCCTCATGAAGCAACCGTCTGAACAACTCTATTGCTTCAGTGAAGCGGGGTCCGCGCTCTTCAAACGGTACCTCAGCGGCAGCGTACTCTCGCTCTGACCACCCAATCCCAAGTCCAAGCGTGAGTCGCTCGTCGGAGAGATGCTGGAGGCTCGCCGCGCGGTGTGCGGCCAGCACCGGCTTCCGTAGGGGGAGAAGTAGGACGCTCGTTCCGAGTTCGACTCTGTTCGTCGAGCCGACCATCGTGGCGAGTGTCGTCAGCGGATCAAGCCAGGAGTAGGATCGTCCCGGCGGTTGAAGGAGGTGTTCCATTACCCAGAGGCCCGAAAAGCCGAGCCGCTCGGCGTCATCGGCGTAAGCTTCCAGGGCTCCTGTGGGGAATCGCCAGTCGTCATTCCCATAGCTTGGCAGCGCGACACCGATCCTCATCGCAACCACCAGTGGGACGTCCATCCAGCCATAGGCGGCCCTCGGAGCACAACGAAATACCAGTATCGACTCCGAGGAAAGAAGGATTCTTCTCGCCTCCGGCGGTCTGTCGATCCATGGTCAATGCCCATATGAGCGGTGGTGTCGACCGTGAATAACGGCGACTACACCGGGGCCGAGTACGTTGTCGACGCCCTCGAAACATGGGGTGTCAAGCATGTTTTCGGGAATCCCGGCACGACGGAATTGCCCCTCATGGCCGCGATTGGCGAAAGTGAGCTCGATTACATCCTCGGCCTGCACGAGGATATTGCGGTCGGAATCGCTGGGGGGTACGCGAGTACCCGCCGCTATCACAATCATCACGATCCGGCGGTGACGCCGCTGGGGGTCGTGAATCTCCATCTCGCGCCCGGTCTCGCCCATGGCCTCGGGAATCTCTATGCGGCTTGGATGACCGGCGCGCCGCTGCTGGTGACCGCCGGCAATCACAGTACCGACTTTCAACACGAAGAGCCAATTCTGTCGGGTGACCTGGCTGCATTAACCGCCCAATGGACAAAGCGGAATGAGGAGGTCCAAGACGTCACAGCGCTGCCTCGACAACTCCGGCGAGCTGCCCGGGCTGCGCTGACGCCACCGACCGGACCGGTATTTCTCGGTCTGCCCATGGATGTCATGCTGTCACCCATCGACGACCGCCCCGATCACCTGGGGCCAATCCCGGACGCTGGGCGAGGGGACCCTGACGCACTCGACCACGCCGCCGATGTTCTCGCTGCGGCGGAGGCTCCGCGAATGGTGCTCGGTGACGGGGTGGCCCGCGCTGGCGGTATCGACGGAGCGATCGAGCTGGCGGAAGCGGCGGAATTGGCGGTCATTGGGGAGATGATGACAGCGGAGATCAACTTCCCATCAACGCATGACAACTGGGTCGGTTTCACACCACCAACTGCCGACTTCGCCAGACTCATGATGGACACTGACACGCTGGTATTCGCTGGCTGCTCGACGCACACGACGCTCACCCGACACGAGGACCCACTGCTCGATCCCGACACCACGTGTATTCATCTCGGTGTCGATGCCCGGGATCTCGATAAACACTATCCGGTCGATGCGGCCGTTGTGGGCGACCCGGGGCGGCTCTGTTCGGCGCTTGCGGAGCGGGTGAACGACCGGTTGGATGCGTCGGATCGCGAGCTGCGTCGGAGAGCCCGCGAAGCGACCGTCGATGAGCTTGGCTACGAGCCCGGCGTCCCGGATGTTGCTGCCGGTGAGCCCTCCACGAAGGCGTCGCTCGTGACAGATCTTCGTTCCGTCACACCGGATGCCTACATCGTCGATGAGAGCGTTACGGCGATGTTCGAAATGCTTCAGCGCTCTGCGTGGGAGGCGGAGGGATATCTCGGAAACAAAGGTGGAGGGCTTGGATACGGGCTCCCGGCGTCTATTGGTGCAGCGTTGGCCGAATCGCTCCGGCCGAATCCCCGACCGACAGTTGGATTCGTCGGCGACGGGTCCTACCTATACTACCCGCACAGCCTCTACTCCGCAGCACGCTACGGGATAGACGTGACGGTCGTCATTGCCGACAATCGTAACTACCGCATCCTCAAGGACAATACCGTCGGGATCATGGGCGGTGAAGAAGCCGATTACGAATTCGTCGGCATGGACTTCGAGCCGCCAGTCGACATTGTTGCAAACGCCGAGAGTCACGGTGCGTCAGCGAGCTTCGCCGAGACCCGTGGCGATGTCGTTCCCGCACTCGAGGGGGCCCTTGAGACGAGTGGACCAACGGTGATTGACGCACTCGTCACTGACTAGCCTACTCGAGCATCGAGATGAATTCCGCCGCGATGACCACGTCACCATCCTGATTGACGGCGTTCGCCTGGTACCGCACCGTGCCGCTCGCAACCGGGTGATCGCGTTCTTCTTTGTCGATGACCTCTCGCTCCAGATGGATCGTGTCACCGACGTAGCAGGGAGCGACGAAGCGGAGATTGTCAACGCCGTAAAACGCAACGACGGCCTCCTGCTCATCGTCCCCCCGGGACTGCCATAACAGGCCCGTCATAATCGAGAAGACGAGAGCCCCGTGGGCGATTGGCTCGCCAAACTGTGACTCCTTCATCGCCTCCGCGTCTGTATGGACGTGGTTGAAATCGCCACTGACGCCGGCGAAATTGACGATATCAGCGCGTGTGATCGTCCGACCCTGCGTCTCGACCCGGTCGCCAATGGCGATATCGTCGAATCCACCCATCACTACCCCTCCCGAAATAGCCGATAGGTTGCACGGCCGATCGCCACCAGCTTGGTCTCGCCGGCGTGTTCGGCAGTAACATCGACATCCGCGACGCCCATCGTCCGACCAGCTCGACGCACGGTTGCGGTCGCGGTCACGTCGTCAGTTGCCGGCCGAAGGTAGTTGACGTCGAGATTGGTGGTCGTGAGCTGGGCAGTCTCGGGGTCCTCAAAGGTTGTGCGGAATGCCAACGAGGTCGCATTATCGACAAGTGAGGCGATAACCCCACCGTGCATCGTCTGGTCATTGGCCATATCGGGATTCCGAAGCTTGTCAGCCGCGGGGATCATGACGACAGCCGTTCCATCACCAGCCTCGAGAACCTCCGCACCGAGCCAGGACATGAACGGGTGGCGGTCGACAAGGTTGGTTACGGCCTCAGCCGTGGAGTCCGTCACGTTCGTTGCCTCCCGCTCCCTTGTCTGTCAGTCGAGGACATACTGCTGGGGCTGGCATTCCCCAGCCTTAACTCCAGCGAGGGGCGGCCATCACCCGGCGTATGCCGGTGTTGGTGTTCCACCCTGGGCTTGAGCAAAGGTGCGTTCCAATTCTACCTCTGCCTCGCCATGCCGAATCTCAACCCCGAGTTCCTCACCGTCGGGGACGAGGAAGGATATGCGGCCCTCGGCGTCCGTCTGCCCGACGGGCTCGTCGTTCACGATGACGCTCGCATTTTCGACCGGTGCGCCGTTCCGCGTGACGATGATCGTCGCATTCGATCCCGGCGCAACTGGGTCTTCGAAGCTGGCATTGAGCGCCATTGCTTCGTCCGCATCATCGCGATCAGCTGCATCACGGCCATCATCGGGCGTATCGACTCGGTTGATCGGTACGTCGGTCCCGGACTCACTGATCACCGGTCGGAGGATGTATTTCCCGCTATTGCCGGCTTTGTGAACGGCAATATCGAAGACGAAGTCGATCTGCGAACCGTTTTCGACCTCGAACTGTTCGTGAATCTGCAACTTCTCACTTGGGAGTTTGACGTTCACTGACTCGCCAGTTTTCAAGGTGGCGTTGACCTCACTTACGTGCACGAAGACCGTGGTATAGGTGCCGTTTGGCACGGTGAACTGGCCGAGGAGAGTCGCGTTGTCACCCCGAAGTTCGGTGAGATCAGCGACGCGCCCGTCGACATCGTGCTCGATCCACTCACCGGACTCCCCATTCTCATCCGCTTCATCATCCTCATCCGCGTCCTCCGCATCCTCGACCGAATCATCTGCTTCAGTCTCGACGGGTGACTCCTCGCTTGCGTTCTCAGGGGTATCCGTCTCGAGTTCGTCGGTCTCATTCATCGATTCCGTTGTCTCGTTGCCATCGTCCGAGCCCGCTCGCTGGAACCCGACCGACGTGATGGTGACGTTCAGGTGTTCGAAGTCCTCGATCGCCGCCGGCTGGTCACTGATATAGAGATCGACTGTTCCGGTGTCGCCTGACATGGCTCCGTCTCCGCCGTCGCCGCCAGTCGATCCATCGGCGTTCGTCGGCGTTCCGGAAAGGCCGCCAGCACAGCCGGCCATGAGCACCATCGCTGCAACCAGGACTGCGTGGAGGGTCGTGCGTGTCATTCCGATCGGAGCGACGGGCTATACCCACGTCAAGGGGCAGTACGCTCGTGCCGGTTTCAGCCGAATTAACCCGGTTTAGTTGGAACATAGGTCGCATACACCATGGTGATTCATCCCAAGATCTGAACCGCCTCGGGGTCAAGCCCCAGGCACTCGGCCTGCTCGGCCCATAGAAAACCGGTCGTTACCGTCCCGGTGTCTCAGCTTTAATACAGCGCGGAGCCCCCGTCCTTGAGGGCGGAGGACCGTCCGACCGGAAGGGCGGGGAGGAGCGCGTCGGTGACCGGCACAACCGCCGTCTCGGAACGCTTGTGCTTCGCCCACGCCACCAAAGTGGTGGAGTCCGGGCGGCCAGAATGGACGCCCGGACGGGCCGCCGTAAACCGGCCCCGAACTCGGGGACGGATGACACGCACCGCTCCCACCGGGCGATAGGAGGGACCGTCCGAAGCCACGCACTGTGACGTGGTGTACACCTGGCCTCGAAAATCCCCTGCTCACTTCCGGGGTGACGTGCGGGAGTCCACCGAGAATTAAAGATAGCCGGCTGCGCCGGTCGCCACCGCCGGCGACCGGCAGATGCCACGCCACGCCCACGCACGGGGGCGGGACCGCAACCCGCGAAGCCCTCGCGGGAGAAAGCCCCGCCCTCAAGGACCGAGCGGCTTCGCCGCGAGGGAGTACGGCGGGGTAGTTTACAGTGGTTCCTCACCGGCCATGATGCGCTCTGCACGGTCGGCCAGTCCCGGAACACGCGACTCCATCTTTGGGTACATCGGGTCATCGGCATTCCCTTCGAGGTGACGGCGGAAGAACATCTCCGAGAGTGCCGCGAGCTTGTATACCGCGAGCGTCCGGTAGAATCGATCGAGTTCCTCGCTATATTCGAACCCCGTTCGCTGCTCCCACCGCGCGACGAGGTCCTGTCGCGTCGGATAATCAGGGTGGGTCATGAATCCGGGCATGAGCTCGGCATACCCCGGATCCGGGTCCTTTGCATCCCGCCAATAGGTAAGCATCCATCCAAGATCCTGACGAGGATCGCCCCGTGTCGCTAGCTCCCAGTCGAATACCGCGACCAACTCGACCGGTCGCTCCGGGCCGAACATCACGTTATCGAGCTTGTAATCCCCATGAACCAAGGTGGCTGGGTGGTCCTCGGGACAGTGCGCTTCAAGCCACGACCCGACCTCATCAAGGGCCGGCACCTCACGGACATCAGCGGTCACTTCGAAAGCCCAGTCAAGCTGCTTCCCCCACCGCTCGACCTGCCGTTCTGTATAGCCTGGCGGGTGGCCGAACTCGTCAAGACCGACGGCTGCGGTGTCGACCTCGTGGATTGCTGCAAGGGTATCGACGAGTTGCGTCCCAACCCTCTCGCGGGCCGCTGCAGTGGCGAACTCCGACGGCTCCTCCGTCCGAAGCACCGTGCCGTCCACTCGCTCCATGACGTAGAAGTCGCTTCCGAGTATGGAGTGATCCTCGGAGGCCGCGACGGTCGGCGGTACCGGGACCTCGGTATCCTGGAGCGCGTCGATGAATGCGTATTCTCGAAGCACGTCGTGAGCGGTATCGGCGGTCTCACCCGGCGGCGGCCTGCGGATGACGAGTTCCGTCTCCCCCCAGGTGACAAAGAGCGTCTCGTTCGAGTGACCCTGGTCATGACGACGAACGTCGTAGACATCCACAGACCCGAGTTTGTCTTCTAAAAATGCCGCCAGGGCATCGACATCGACGAGCCGCTCGAAGTACTCCTGGCTCTCCTCGGCCATGCAGCCGACTTCGCGGCCGGGCGAGTAAAACGTGGGGGGTCCGGATCGGTGTCGGGGCTACCGGCCCTCGAACTCCGGATCCCGATCGTCAAGGAAGGCTTCGACACCCTCAGCGTGATCGGCGGTGTCCCGAACGATGGCTTGTGCCGTCGATTCGTCATTGATTGCCCGCTGGAGTGGCTTCTCGAGTCCTTCGTCGATCAACCGCCCGGCATGGCGGAACGCCACTGTTGGTCCATTCGCGATCGTGTCGACCACTTCGGCCAAGCCGTCCTCGAACTCCTCCTCGCCGTAAACACGATTGAAGATGCCGAGTTCCTCAGCGCGATCCGCTCCAAGGATCTCGCCGGTGTAGACTAGCTCCTTCGCGATGTTTGTTCCCACGATGCGCGGCAGCATGTAGGATGTTCCGCTGTCGATCGTCAGGCCAACGTTCCGAAATACCCACCCGATCTTCGCAGCCTCGCTCGCGATGATGAGATCCCCAGCGATCGCCAAATTTGCCCCCGCACCCACTGCCGGGCCGTCCACTGCCGAGATCGTCGGGTAGGGGTACTGCGCGATCCGCCGGATCACATCGCTCGGGCCTCGTTCGAGTTCCTGAGCGTACTCGTCAAGGTTCACCTCGCCCTCGAGTCGCTCTTTCATTCCTTCGATGTCGCCGCCGGCTGAAAACGCGTGGCCGGCCCCTCGCACGACCACACAGCGAATGTCATCCCGCTCAAGCAACGCATCAAGATGGTCATCCATCGCCGTCGAAATCGCACCACCGAGCGGGTTCATCCTGTCTGGATCGTTCAGCGTCAGCGTCGCAACACCATCACTCACATCGAGTTGTACAGCGTCCGCGGTGGACTGCGCCATGCCTTCGGACTCCCCCACGGACCGAGTTAAAGCTTGGCGGGACCGGCGCGGGGTTTTTGTAGCGTTTCACCGAAGCGCGGGTATGAAAGCCGCCGTTCTCACGGAATTCGGCGAACCCCTCGAAATCAGGGATGTCGAACGCCCAAAACCGGAGCCTGACGAGATCGTCGTCGAAACTCGGGCCTGTGGCATCTGCCGGAGCGACTGGCACGCGTGGCAGGGGGACTGGGAATGGATGGGGATCTCGCCAGATCCGGGACAGATCCTTGGCCACGAACCCGCCGGAGTCGTATCAGCGGTCGGTGATGCAGTCGAGAATTTCGATGTCGGTGACCGGGTAACCGTTCCCTTCCACCTTGGCGATGGCACGTGTGCATACTGTCGGAATGGACAGTCGAACGTCTGTGAGACCGCTATTCCGTTGGGCTTCGTCGAGAGTGCGCAAGGTGCATATGCTGAAGCATTCGTCGTGCGTGAGGCCGATTTCAACGCTCGACGGCTCCCTGATGGCGTGGACTTCGTCGAAATGGCGGCGCTCGGCTGTCGGTTCATGACGGCGTATCACGCCCTCGCCGACCGGGCGGGGCTCCGACCGGGCGATACCGTCGCAATTCACGGCTGTGGCGGGGTCGGACTCTCCGCAGTGCACATCGCCGACGCGCTCGGCGCAGCTCCGATCGCCATCGATATCCGCGAGGAAACGCTCGACCGAGCCTCCGAGCTCGGCGCCACGGAAACAATCGACGCCGGCGCCGTCGAATCCGTTGCCGGTGCAGTGCGAGATGCAACCGACGGTGAGGGGGCGGATGTCTCGATCGACGCCCTCGGCGTCCAGGAGACGTGTGAAAATTCCGTAAAGTCACTCGGCAAGGCTGGGACCCATGTCCAAGTGGGCCTGACCGAAGGCGACACCGGTGGGACCCTCGAGGTGCCCGTCGATCTCGTGACGCTTAACGAACTAGACTTCCACGGCAGCTATGGAATGCCGTTGGTCAGGTACGATGAGTTGCTTGAACTCATCGCGAGGGGCACACTCGAGCCAAGCCGCATCGTCGGCGAGACAGTCACCCTCGAAGACGCTCCCGACGTGCTCGCGTCGATGAGCGACTTCGGGACCATTGGAATCCCTGTCATTACCGAATTCTGATGGAAACGACCGACCGGTACGATGTAGGCAATCTCGTCGTTACTGCGGCCGCATTCGGTCACGCACTCTCCACATGGCCAGCTCTGGCCACTGGAGTCCTGTTTCTCGCGGGAATGGCGCTGGCATTTCTCGCGGAAGCAGCCGTCGTCCGCCTCGGATTACTTCGGCATGAAATACAGCCTCAGGTGTTTGGAGTCCCGATATCGGTCGTGCTTGTTTGGCCGGCGATTGTGTACGTCTGCTTACGCATCGCACTTCTACTCGGCCCGTCCGGCCTGGGGGCGGCGCTCCTTGCGGCTGTGATGGGAGTAGTCGCGAACGTGATCATGGACCCGCTCGGTGTTGCCGAGGGGGTGTGGGCCTATCCAGAGCATCCGGTGTCACGACCGAGATTCCGAGGGGTGCCGTGGTGGAGTTTCGCCGGCTGGCTCGTGATCGTCACGATCACGGCGATGGTGCCGCTGACAGTGGGGCTGTAGGGAATCAGCTTACCAACAAATATTACTGGAGGAAGTCGTACTCGCGAGGCTCGTGCTGAGTTGAGATCCACTTGGGCTCCAGCAATTCGTCACGAATCCATTTGCCGTGGTACCGGCCGACGCCGGACTCTTTCATCCCGCCGAACGGCGTCCACGGTTCCTCTTGAATCGGATGATCGTTGACGTGCACCATCCCCGCATCGATTCGCGCGGCCAACTCGCGCCCGTGCTCGACATCGCCGGCAAAGACGGCTGCTGAGAGCCCATATTCGGTGTCATTCGCGAGTTCGATTGCCTCTTCATCGTCCGCAACGCAGACGATCGGAGCGATGGGTCCGAAGTGCTCGTTGCACGCCGCGGCCATCTCGTTCGTCGCATCGGACAGCACTGTTGGCTCGACAAAGAGGTCCTCTGCCTCGCCCCCGGTTTCGAGAGTTGCGCCCTCAGCCACGGTCTGCTCGATAAATTCGAGCAGGTCATCGCGCTGGGACTCGTTGACGACCGGCCCGAAATCCACGTCCTCGTCCAGTGGATCGCCGATCGTCAGCGACTCGGCATGGTCAACGAGGCGATCGACGTACTCGTCGTAGACGTCCTCGTGAACGAGATGGCGATTGGCCGAGATGCACACCTGTCCTTGGTGGTAGAACGATCCATATGCCCCCGCGGCGGCAGCGTCATGCACATCGGCATCCGCTGTGACGACGAACGGGGCATTCCCGCCAAGTTCGAGGGCGGGGAGCGCCACTGACTGCCCTGCTTGGCTTGCGACGCGTTTGCCGACATCCGTTGATCCCGTGAATGAAATCACCCGTGGGATCGGGTGCCCAGCCATCCTGTCACCGATGTCGGACCCTCTGCCGGTGACGACATTCACGACGCCGTCAGGCAGGCCGACCTCGTCGGCGATACGCGCGAGGAGCAGGCCACCGGTGATCGGCGTATCGGTCGCTGGCTTGAGAACGACGGTGTTTCCGAGGGCAAGCGCCGGAGCAAGTGCGCGCGTTGAGAGGTGAAACGGGTAATTCCATGGCGAAATGATCCCGACGACGCCAACTGGCTCGTGGACGACATGATTCTGTTTCGCGTCGACGAACGCCGACTCAGTCGTCTCTACTTCTGGTGGCTCAAGATCGAGGGCGAGGGCGTAATCCGCGAGGGCAATCCCGACTTCGCCGGCGGCTTTGTCGCCAGTTGAACCCCCCTCCCGACCGAGCAACTCGACCAGTTCGCCGAAGCGATCCTTGATCGCCGCCCGCATGTCCGCGACGTATTCGTCGCGCTCGTCGCGGGGAAGCGAGGCCCAATCTGGCTGAGCCGCCGCGGCTGCTTCATACGCGGCATCCACGTCCGCCGTCGTCCCGGCTGGCACCTCCGCGAACGTCTCCCGCGTCGCGGGGTTTTCGACCGGGATGGTCGCCTCACTCGTCGCCGGTCGCCAGTCGCCATCGATATACAGCCGGTTCCAGTCCGCCTCCGCCTCGAACGCTGGCGTTGACATTGAGCGAATGCACGGCTGTCGGCGGCATAGACCTTTGCCTCGCCGACTCGAATGTGTGTCTGATGACGGAGACGACGGCGGAAAAGAATGGGATCACCGCCGAGTATCGTGAGACAGACACGGAACGCATCTTGGCCTTTACGACCGGAGACCGTACGGCGGCAATCGCCCAAAATCGAGAGGGGTACGCCATGCTAAAGGTGAGATCCGCCGTGGACGGTGACGAACTCGAGCGGTACTACGGGTTCGATATGGCACTCGACCACGTGGCCGAGTTGCTCGGCGTCAACCCCGGAACGATCCCCGTGCCCGCTGCCGGCGCGGACATGGGTATGTAGTCAAATGGCGAGGAAGATTCCCAACGGGAGGACGAATAACACTACGAACAGTACCAGGAGGACCAGGCCATAGGCGACCAGGGTACCGATCGCGGTGAACCATGCAGGATGGTCGAACTCGCCGCGAAAAATGTCCATGTAGCGCCGTGGGTTTCACCGGGCTTACTTCTTACTCTCACAGTCGGCTGACTGCAAGGAATGCGAGTGCCCCGACGGCACTGACGCCGGCGATCACTGCGAAGGCGGGGCGGATCCCGATCTGCTCGGCCGCGATCCCAAACAAGAGTGGCCCGCCTGCGCTGCCGATCGACCCAGCCGTGAGCATGACGCCGAAGAGACTTCCGCTGAAGGACCGCTCGGAGTACGAAGATGTGAGGGCGTTCATGGTTGGAACGGCTGCCCAAACGATCATGCCAAGCACGAAGAACCAACCGACGAGAATGACCGGGTGCTGCGGCACGAAACCGGTTGCAAGGAATACGACCCCGGCTCCCACCATTAGTGCGATGCCGAGCCGCGATCGATCGACACTATCGGCCAAGAGACCGCCCCCGAGCGACGATACACCGGCGCCAATCAATGTAATGAAAAAGATGCCATTCGCCACTGTGGTGGAGAGCCCGGCGGCATCAACCAGATATGATGTCGTAAACGTTCGAACGGCGCCAATCTGTGTTGCGATAGCGAGATTCGTGATGAACAAAACCGCCACCCATCGTTCGAGTGGGACCGTTATCCGATCGGCTAGCTGAGTCCACCACGAGCCGGGTTGCCGTGAACCACCGTCAGTTCGTGACGGCGTGTCGCCGAAGTCGATATCTCGGAAGAGTGCGAGAAAGCCGACCGCATATACGATCCCGACCACGGCGGCAACAGCTAGGGCGGTCCGCCAGTCGGCGAGCACCGCTACCCCGCCGATGAGTGCCGGCGCCAGTGCCGTCCCAACCACGCCGCCAAGGCCGTGAATGCCCATCGCCTTTCCTTCGGTGGGACCCTGTTCAAGATCGCTGATCAGCGACATCCCCGATGGATGGTAGGTGCTTCCACCGATACCGCCCAGCGCCTGTGCGAAAAGTAAGGTCTCGTACCGCTGTGCGACCGCAGCAGCGACGACGCCGATGGCCAGGACGACCATGCCAACAGCGAGCAACCAGCGTTGACCGACGCGATCTGCGAGCATTCCGGCGGGAAGCTGAAACATCGAATACGTTACAAAGAACACCGTCAGAAGCACTCCAGCCTCGCCGTATGAAATGCCGAAATCCGCGACGACGAGCGGGAGGATGGGGGGAATGGCAACGCTATAGAACTCGTTTACCCCGTGGGCCCCGGAAATCAGCCAGACTTCTCGGGGATTTGTTACACCGAATACCCGCTCGGAGAGCGACACGACTCACCGTCTTTCCGAGCGGACAGTCAACCTTACGGGATCAGGCGAAAGTCCGCGAAACGTCCTCGTCCTCGGCGTCAGCTTTGATCTTCTCGTAGGCCTCCTCGAAGTCAGCCATCGTAACCTCGGTGCGATCGTCACGGATCGCGAACATCCCTGCCTCGGTGCAGACCGCTTTGATGTCTGCGCCGGAAGCCTCAGTCGTCTGGGCGGCGAGCGCTTCAAAGTCCACATCGTCGGCAACATTCATCTCCCGGGTGTGGATCCGGAAGATCTGCTCGCGGCCGGTAGCATCCGGGAGTGGCACCTCGATGAGCCGGTCGAACCGGCCCGGCCGGAGGATTGCCCGATCGAGCATATCGAAGCGATTCGTCGCAGCGATGATCCGAATTTCGCCGCGGTCTTCGAACCCATCCATTTCCGAGAGCAGCTGCATCATGGTCCGTTGGACTTCCGCGTCACCCGACGTCTTCGACTCCGTCCGTTTCGAAGCGATTGCGTCGATTTCGTCGATGAAGATGACCGCTGGCTCGTGCTGGCGAGCGAGTTCGAAGAGGTCACGGACGAGTTTAGCACCCTCCCCGATGAACTTGTGAACCAGCTCGGAGCCGGCCATCTTGATGAATGTGGCGTCAGTTTGGTTTGCCACGGCTTTCGCGAGCATCGTCTTGCCGGTGCCGGGCGGCCCATGCAACAGAACGCCCGATGGCGGCTCGATGCCAACTGCATCGAACATCTCGGGGCTACGAAGCGGCATCTCGACGGTCTCGCGCACTTCTGCCATTTGCTCCTCGATGCCGCCGATGTCTTCGTACGTGACTGCGGGGCTCTCCTCCACCTCCATCACGCGGGCGCGCACGTCTGTCTCATCATCCAGCGTCTTGACGATCGAGAGCGAGTTATTGACAGCGACCCGGGAGTCGGGTTCGACGTTCGACCGCATCTCCTCGGTAACCTCCGTCAGTGCTTCCTGGTTGTTACCGTGTTGTTTGATGATGACACCCTCATCGGTAAGTTCCTGAACGGTGGCAACGAAAAGCGGTGACTGCTTGAGCTTCTTGTTTTCGTGGGTCAACCGTTCCAGCTTCTGCTGGTACTTATTGTTCTCCGCATTCGCGTCCAGAAGCTTGTCGCGCATCTCCTCGTTCTGGGATTCGAGGACGTCGAGGCGCTCCTGAAGCGCCTCGATCTTATCCTGCTGGGACGCGTCGTCATCGTAGGGGACGTCCACGTCCTCCGCCGTCTCAGTCATTGACGGAAATAGCGGTGAGAGGGATAAGAGGCTTCGGGTCGCCCTGACATCGTGAGGACGCCGCCCCGTCGTCCGGTTCGTCACACGCCTCTCCGAGTGAAAATACTCAGTAGTAATCTTTTATTCGGAAATATTATTACCTGTCATCCCCGACGGGCGGTCACGATGAGTGCGACCAGTGCGACCGCCGACCAGCTCCACGAGTTGCCTCCGAGTGCAAAGCTCGTGCTCAAAGTCCTCGAATACAACGGCGAGCTCACTCAACGCGGGTTGGCTAAAGAGACGCGATTGCCGGACAGAACGGTCCGCCATGCCCTCTCACACCTTAAGGACGCAGGGCTGCTCGAGGAACGCATCTCGTTCACCGACGCCCGGCGGCGAGTCTATTCACTCCGCTAAGGCTTTCGTCGCTGGCGGCAGTCGAAATGCAACTCCGCGGTTTCACTTTCGGTCGGGGGTCTGCGAACGTCTTTAGGCCGGGACGATCGACCATTCAATAGATGACGCGGGTGCTCCATACTGGCGACACCCACCTCGGCTACCGGCAGTACCACGTCCCCGAGCGCCGTGAGGATTTCCTCGGGGCCTTTCGACAGGTGGCCGCAGATGCCGTAGACGACGATGTCGACGCAGTCGTGCATGCCGGCGACCTATTCCACGATCGGCGGCCTGCACTCCCGGATATCATGGGCGCGATCGACGTCCTTCGAACGCTCTCTGATGCTGGAATTCCTTTTCTCGCGGTCGTCGGCAATCACGAATCGAAACGGTCGGCGCAGTGGTTGGATCTGTTCGAGGCGCTCGGCCTAGCGACGCGGTTAGGGGCCGAGCCCGTCACCATCGGCGACCTCGCGATCTATGGTCTCGACTTCGTTCCGCGGTCGCAACGCGACGAACTCGATCTTGCGTTCGAACCCCATGCAACCGAGCACGCTGCCCTAGTGACACACGGCTTGTTCCAACCGTTCGATCACGGTGAATGGGATATCCGGGAGCTACTGGCAGCGATGTCCGTCGAAGTCGACGCCGTCCTGCTTGGAGACAATCACAAGCCGGGAATCGAGCAGATCAATGAACCGAGCTCAACCTGGGTGACGTACTGTGGCTCGACAGAGCGAGCGAGTGCCGATGAACGTGCCGAGCGGGGCTACAATATCATCGAGTTCGACGGGACCGTCGATATCCGTCGCCGTGGGCTTGAGACACGGCCGTTCGTCTACGTCGATATCGAACTTGGACCAGGGGAGGGCACTGACCGTGTTCGCGACCGCGTCGGGCAGCATGATCTCGAGGATGTCGTTACTATCGTCACCATCGATGGCGAGGGTGAGCCAGTTAGCCCAGCGGCCGTTGAGGAGTTCGCCCGCGACCGAGGGGCACTTGTCGCTCGAGTAACTGACCGTCGAGACTTCCCCGAAGACGAGGAAGTCGAGGTCAGCTTCGCCAATCCCGACACCGCCGTCCGGGAGCGGATCCGCGACCTCGGCCTCAGCGAGGCGGCCAAAGATCTCGACGAGCTGGTCCGCGCAAGCGACGTCGCTGATTCGATGTTGGATGACGCCGCCGAAGATCATGTGCGTGAACTCGTCACCGATGGCGATCCGGCCAAGTTCCGGACGGATAGCGGCGGGAACACGCCACCAGCTGAGGGGAATGCGGTGGATTCTGAGGATCTCGCGACCGACGAACACGGAGCCACCGGGGAGACGCCGGAGAAAGAAGATGAATCGCGTCGCGAGGCGGACGCATCGACGACGAACAGCGACGGACAGGCGACGATGGGAGAGTATCTGTGAAATTTGACCGGCTCCGGCTCGAACAGTGGAAGTGCTTCACAGATGCGGATCTTCGGCTCGACCCCGGCGTGACCGTTATTCACGGCCTCAACGGCAGCGGCAAGTCGTCACTCCTCGAGGCGGCATTCTTCGCACTGTATGGCGCGACCGCGCTCGACCGCACGCTTGACGAGGTCGTAACCATCGGCGCCAGTGAGACTACAGTCGAGTTGTGGTTCACGCATGACGGCGACGAGTACCACATCCGACGACGGGTCAAACTCCGAGACGATCATGCTGAAACCGCAGCGGCCACACTCGACGGTCCCGACGGGACCTATGAAGGCGCACGGGCCGTCGGTCGCCGGGTTGCGGAGTTACTCCGGATGGACGCCGACGCGTTCCAAAATTGCGCGTACGTCCGTCAGGGCGAGGTCAACAAGCTGATCGAGGCCTCGCCGGCCGAACGGCAGGATATGCTCGATGATCTGCTCCAACTCGGCGCGCTCGAAACCTACCGGGAGCGCATGAGCGACGCTCGTGTCGGCGTCGGGCGCGTCCGGGATGACAAACGTGGCGCCCTGGCACAAGTCGAGGAGCAGATCGACGACAAGGAAGCTCAGGATCTTCACGCCCGGCGAAACGAACTCGAGAGTGAACTCGCAGAGATCCGAGAAGAGATCGATCACTTCGAAGGCCAGCGCGAGGACGCGGTGCAAACCCGTGACGAAGCTGCCGAGCTGCTCGCCGAGCAGAAAGACCGCCGGGAAGAACTCGAGGAAATTCGCGAGGACGTAGCGACGCTTGAGAGACGCATCGCCGAAACCGAGCGCGAGCGCGAGGAACTTGCCGAGGAGATCGCAGAACTCGAATCGGATCGGGAGGAGGCCGAAACCACACTCGATACCGCACTCGCGGAGACAGCCCTTGATGCCGCCGAGGAGACGGCGATCGAAACGCGTCTCGTTGAGCTGCGAGAGCGTGACGATGCCCTCCGGGATGCGATCGAAGAACACCGCCTCGAGGCCCAAGAATACACCGCAGAGGCTAAGCGCCACCATGAACGCGCTGATGAGCTCGAGCAGCGTGCCACAGAGAACCGGGAGGAGGCGGATGAGCTTGCCGAGGAGCTGGCCGAGAAACGGGAGACGCTCGCGGAGCGCCGTGAGGAGCTTGCGGACCTCCGTGACCGGATCGAGGCTGAACAGGAGGCCTTTGATGACGAACCGGTCACGCCCGACGAGGCCGCGGCGTATCGAGAGAGGATCGCTGAGGAACTGGCGGACTGTCGGGAACGAGAAGCGGAGCTGCGGTCCGCCCTCGAGAGTGCCCGTGAAGATGTCTCGGCGGCCGAGGAGTTACTGGAAGCGGGCAAGTGTCCAGAGTGCGGGCAACCGGTCGAGGGAGCGCCACATGTCGAGTCGCTTGAAGACTACCGAGACCGTGTCGAGGAGCTAGAAGCTGATCTCGCGGAAATGCGCGAGGAGCGAGAAACACGCACCGAAGAGTTGGAAGCGGCCGAGAAACTCGCCGAGCGAGCCGACACAATTGCTGAGCTTGAGCAGCGGCGAGACTCGGTTGAACAGCTCATTAGCGAGCGCGAAGCGAGTCTCGAGGAGATGTCCGAGCGGATCGAGACCTTGCGCGCAGACGCCGCAGAACTCGAAAGCAACGCCGCTGAGGCTCGGGATGCAGCCACGGCGGCGACTGAAGCCGCCGAGGACTGCCGAGAGCACGTGGCCGAATGCAACGAGGACCGGAAAGCGGTGCGCGAATCGATCGAGGCCGTGGAGCGGGTAGCGGATTTGGCGGAAACGGTCGAAGAGATCGAGGCAGATCTCGATGAGGCACGTCGTCGCCGTGCGGAAAAGGCAGAACGAAACGATGAGCGCCGCGAACGGCTGGCTGAAAAACGTGAGCGACATCAGGAGCTCGCTGATGCCGTTGACGAGGAAAAACTCGCCGCGGCACGAGAGGATCGTGACCGTGCCATCGAGTACATCGAGGAGGTCGATGCCAAGCTCGACGAACTCAGAGAGCGCCGCGACGAGCTCACGAGTGCCATCGGCGCTGTCGAAAACGAGCTCGAGGAGCTGGCCGAGCTACGGGAGCGTCGCGATGCACTCGCGGAGACTGTTGAGGACCTCGAATCGTTGTACGATGAGGCTGAGGAGCTCCAAACCATGTATTCTGAGCTGCGGACTGAACTCCGCCGCCGAAATATCGAGACACTGGAACGGCTCGTCAACGAGACATTCGACCTCGTATATGAGAACGATGCGTACGCAGGAATCGAGCTCGGCGATGACTACCGATTAACGGTCCGAGATAAGGATGGTGAGAAGCTCGCCCCTGACCAGCTCTCCGGTGGCGAACGCGCGATATTCAATCTAAGTCTCCGGTGTGCGATTTATCGCTTACTTGCAGAGGGCATCGACGGCGCCGCCCCGATGCCGCCACTTGTCCTCGATGAACCGACGGTGTTCCTTGATGCCGGCCACGTCTCGCGACTCGTGGACCTGATTGGCGCCATGACCGAACTCGGCGTTGAGCAGATCATCGTCGTTAGCCATGACGAGGAGCTGATCGCCGCCGCGGACGATCTCGTCACCGTTCGGACCGACGCAACGACGAATCGGTCAACAGTGGAGCATGTCGAGGAGGCCGACGATCGACTATTGTCTGCGGCAGCCGGCGATTAATCACACTGGGCCGTGAGTGTCTCCGTCGCCGTATAACCACGCTCGCCGCCAATTTCGACCTCTGCGATCAGGCCAGCCGCCTGAAACTCCGTTAAAAGTCCGTGGAGATCGCTTTCACAAAGCTCGTAATCCGCGAGGATCCTGCGCACCGATATCGGGCCGCGACGATCGATCTCAGCGAGGAGCCCAAGGGCTCGAGGGCTTGGCTCGGTCAGAACCTCGGACACGTCCGAGGAAACGCCGGCTGCCGCCGCCTCGAGGGGCGACGTCCCCGGGCACTCCGACAAGTGGGCCGCTGGAAGGTGTCGCTCCGTGCCGGTTTGAGGATCCCTGACGAGCCAGGCCTCCGCTGAGCGCTTCAGCAGAAGGTAGCGCTCTCCGGCCTGATCCATGACGGTCCGCATCGTCGATCATTGGCGTGCCGGCCGGTTAGCCCTTGCCCTCGACGAGACGGGAGACCTCCTCGCTGGCGTCGCGGTAACGGTACAGTCCGTAGCCGAGCAAAAGAAGGCCAGCCAACAAGAGCTGACCCCCAAGCACGAGGTTGCCATCGAAGACGACGAGCAGGAGCCCAACCCCGATACCGAGGATGGCGAGATTGAAGATGACGACAAGCCCCCAAAAGAGGAACTGCACCCGGGCTGGTACGCCAGTCGAATCCGTCCCTGGTTCGGGGACTTCCGGGCCAAGATCGGGCTCTTCGGGCTCCTCAAACCGGGTTACTGCGTCGAATTGGCGCTCCGGTTTATCGGCGTCATCGCCGAGCACGCATTCGCTTCACGGCCGGTGGCCTAATGGGTTCGGACCCGTGGCGATCACCGGGGTTTTAGTCGCCGGCGGCGAAGCGGACCACAGCATGGGGCAGGCCGAGCTCGGTGAGGACTGGGCCGACAATGAGCGACCAGAGGCCGCAGAGGCGGCTGCCGTCGCCGGTAATGATGTCGACACAGCAGAGGTGGTCGACCCGACCGAGCAACGGTTTCCACCGGTCAACGAGACCATCTCGGTTGCCGTAACACAGGTCAATTATACGATTGCCGGGCGTGGCGAGGAGGAACGCCCGATCATCCACGTATTTGGTCGAACCGCAGATCGGGAATCCGTCCACGCCCGCGTTCACGGATTCAGACCGTATTTCTATGCGCCTGCCGACTCGGTCTCACGTGATGAGTTGCGCTCAACCGACGGGATCACGGGCTGGGCGGAAACGGACGCTGACGGTGAGCCATTCGAATCGATTCGCGGGGACCGAGTCATCAAAATCTTCGGACGGACCCCGCGGGACGTGGGACAGGTCCGGGATGCGTTCGATCATTACGAAGCCGATATCCCCTTCCCAAACCGGTTTCTCGTTGATAAGGACATCACGAGCGGTGTCCGCCTGCCACTCCGAGCAGGAAACGATGGATCGCTAGAAGTCCACCACGAGGAAGTCGAGCCGACGGATGTGGACGCTGATCCACGAG
>JBDGPQ010000017.1:0-16122 GCA_042219595.1 Haloarculaceae archaeon | reverse complement strand
GGCGACCCGCTGACCCGCATTTATGCCCGAACCCCGCGGGACGTCGGCGCGATCCGGGACGAGTTCGACCACTACGAGGCGGACATCCTCTTCCCCAACCGGCTGCTCATCGACAAGGGCATCAAGAGCGGCGTCCGCGTGCCGGAGCGGCGGGCCGACGACGGCGCGATCGACATTCCCCACGACGAGCTCGAGGCGGTCGCGGTCGACGCGGCGCTCCGGGTCAACACGTTCGACATCGAGGTCGACGACCGATCGGGGTTCCCGGAGGATGGCGAGGAGCCGATCATTTGCGTGGCCGGACATGATTCCTACCGCGATGAATATGTGCTCTGGTTGTTCGATCCACCGGCCGGCATCGAGCCACCGCAGGTACTCTCAGATTACGAGCCAATCCGGGAGGATAACCCCGGATCGGACATCGACATCCGGGTCTTCGACACCGAGGAGCGAATGTTGGCTGATCTCATCGAGTACATCGACGACACTGATCCGGATCTCCTCCAAGGTTGGAATTTTGACGATTTCGACGCCCCATATCTGCTCGACCGACTCGAGGTTCTCGATAGCGAGACCGAGATCGATCTCAACCCCGACCGGCTCTCTCGTGTAAACGAAGTGTGGCGAAGCGATTGGCAAGGCCCGAATATCAAGGGACGGGTGGTGTTCGATCTGCTCTATGCATACCAACGAACCCAGTTTACTGAGCTCGAGTCCTATCGGTTAGACGCGATCGGCGAGCGCGAACTGGGCGTCGGGAAGGAGCGCTATGCCGGTGATATCGGTGATCTCTGGGAGCAAGATCCGGAACGGTTGCTCGAATACAATTTGCGGGATGTGGAGCTGTGTGTGGAGTTAGATCGCGACCAGAGCATTATCGATTTTTGGAATGAGGTACGGACGTTCGTCGGCTGCAAGCTCGAAGACGCCACGACACCGGGCGACGCTGTAGACATGTATGTTCTACACAAGCTCCATGATGAGTATGTCCTCCCCTCCAAGGGACAGCAGCAGGGCGACGAGTACGAAGGAGGGGCTGTGTTTGATCCGATAACCGGCGTCCGCGAAAATGTCAGTGTTCTAGACCTTCGAAGTCTCTATCCGATGTGTATGATGACTACGAATGCCTCACCGGAGACAAAAGTTGATCCGGGGACATACGATGGTGCGACGTACCGCGCCCCCAATGGGACCCACTTCCGAAAGCAGCCTGACGGCGTCATTCGTGAAATGGTGGACGAACTGCTGGATGAACGCGAACAGAAGAAGCAGCGCAGAGACGAGAATGAGCCATCGAGTGACGAATACAAGCAGTACGATCGTCAGCAGCAAGCTGTCAAGGTGATCATGAATTCTCTGTATGGAACACTTGGCTGGGATCGATTCCGCCTATATGACCGGGAGATGGGGGCAGCTGTTACGGCAACGGGGAGAGAAGTCATCAAATTCACCGAGCAAGTTGCGAGCGAACTCGGTAAACCTGTCATATACGGAGACACAGATAGTATCATGATAAGTTTGGGGGAAAATGTCGCCAAAGAAGCGGCAATCGAACAGGCGCGTGAACTCGAAGGGAAGATCAATTCATCATACGACGAGTTCGCCGAGTCTGAGCTCAACGTGGATTTGGATTCGGGCGAGCAACACCACTTCGAGATCGAATTCGAGAAACTCTACCGTCGATTCTTCCAGGCTGGAAAGAAGAAGCGATACGCAGGGCATATCGTTTGGAAGGAAGGCAAAGACGTCGACGATATCGATATTACGGGCTTTGAATACCAGCGATCGGATATCGCCCCGATCACGAAACGCGTCCAGCGGCGAGTCATCGAACTGATCGTCACTGGTGCGAGCACTGACGAGGTGACGGACTATGTGTACGAGGTAATCGAGGATTACCAAGCCGGCAACGTCGAACTCGACGACGTGGCGATCCCGGGCGGTATCGGCAAACGGTTGGACAACTACGAAACTGATACCGCGCACGTCCGCGGAGCCAAGTATGCCAATCTCCTCCTGGGAACGAACTTCCAGCGGGGTTCGAAACCAAAACGGCTCTACCTCTCTCGCGTGCACTCGGACTTCTTCGAGCGCGTCGAAGCCGAGCGCGGTCTCGAGCCCGCCGAGGACCCCCTCTATGCGGAGTTCAAGCGGGACCCGGACGTTATCTGCTTCGAGTATGCGGATCAGATACCGCCGGAGTTCGAGGTCGATTGGGAGAAGATGCTCGAGAAGACCCTCCGGGGTCCGATCGCACGGATCCTCGAAGCTCTTGATATCTCCTGGGAGGAGGTCCGATCAGGGCAGGAGCAGACTGGCCTCGAGAGTTTTATGTGAATCATCCGAACGGTTAAGCACTGCCCGCTCGTCCGTAGTGGCCATGACCCCTCAGGCCAAAGATGGCCGGAATGTGCGGGAAGCGGGGGAGCAGTTCTACCGATGGATCTTCGGGATCGGCTATGAGCGCAATGTCGGCGGGACCGAACGTACGCTCAGGTATCTCAGGGGCGTCGTACTTCTAGGTGCGGCGGCCGGTGTCCTCTTTTGGTCAATCGCTGGACCTGGTCTGCCAAACCTCGTGATCGCCAGCTTGCTCGCGATCACAGGACTGTACCTGATTTACGAAGCGCAGGTGCAATACTGCCCTGGCAATCATGTGCTTGGCCGGAGTACTTACCGGAGGTGAGGGTGGCTGGGGCCGGGTGGGTTTTTGTATCCGCGCGATGGTTTGACTCCATGGTCGACGTTGGCGATCAAGCGCCGGATTTCACCGTGCCACTGGCGGGCGGAGAGGCATACAATGATATCGATTCCTTCACGCTTGAAGCGGCGGTCGAGGAAGGACCGGTAGTGCTTGCATTCTACCCGGCTGCGTTCACGAGTGGGTGTACGACGGAGATGTGCACCTTCAGGGACAACATGGCCGACTTTGAGGCATTGGATGCACAGGTGTACGGCGTTAGCGTGGATCTTCCCTTCGCGCAGAACATTTGGATCCAGCAGGAGGACCTCAACTTCCCGATGCTTTCGGACTGGGACCACGACGTCATCCACGCCTATGACGTCGTCTACCCGGATCTTTACGGATCGATCGAAGCGGCCCAACGCAGTGTCTTTGTCGTCGATGAAGACCGAACCGTCACTTACCGGTGGGTTCGAGGGGAGGAAAATCCGGACTTCGACTGGCTCGTCGGCGAGGTGCACGAAGCGGTGGAAGCGATCGCGCCGTAGGGCGGATTTGCACTCGAGAAAATATTTTTCTGTTTTGTAAAATTGCGACGGGGTAACTCGAAACTATTATGGGTGTCCTGACCTAGGTTTAGGTTGATCTAACGATGGCTGTACTCGAAATCGAGAACCTCCACGCGGAGGTCGCCGAGGAGGGTGGAGAGACGATCCTCCGCGGCGTCGACCTCGTCGTCGAAAGCGGCGAGATTCACGCCCTGATGGGCCCGAACGGGAGTGGGAAATCCACCCTGGCGAAGATCATCGCTGGCCACCCGGCATATACGGTCACCGAGGGGTCGGTAACCCTCATTCTCGACGGCGACGAGTTCGATGAGGACATCCCAGAGGACATGCGCGAGTGGGATCTCCTCTCACTCGAACCGAACGAGCGAGCCGCACTCGGAGTCTTCCTCGGCTTCCAATACCCGGCAGAAATCGAGGGAGTGACGATGGTGAACTTCCTGCGGACCGCCCTGAATGCGAAGCTCGAGGAGCGCGAAGAGCTCCTCGAGGGTGATGAGGGCGACGCGGATGATGAAGAAGACGAGGGATATGAAACCTCACCGATGGAAGGACCGGCCGACGAAGGCGAGGTCTCCGTTGCGGAATTCCAGTCGATTCTCCAAGAGAAAATGGAGCAGCTGGATATGGACGAAGCCTTCGCGAATCGGTACCTGAATGCAGGATATTCAGGCGGCGAGAAAAAACAAAACGAGGTCCTCCAGGCGGCGGTCCTGGAACCGGAGATCGCAGTCCTGGACGAGATCGACTCCGGGCTCGACATCGATCGACTCCAAGATGTCTCGAACGGGATCAATGCACTGCGGGACGAGCAAGGAGCGGGGATTCTCCAGATCACACACTACCAACGGATCCTCGATTATGTTGAGCCGGACCATGTCCACGTAATGCTGGACGGCAAAGTCGCGAAGAGTGGCGGAGCGGATCTCGCACGGACACTCGAGGACCAGGGCTACGACTGGGTGCGCGAGGAAGCAATGGAGGCAGCCTGATCATGAGTTCAGAACAAGACCATCTCAGAGAAACGGACACGGAGGAACGGTTCGCGTTCAAGAAGGAGGAGAAGGCGGCCTTCGCCGCAGAGAAGGGCCTAACCGAGGAAACCATTCACGCCATCTCCGACGACAAGGACGAGCCAGACTGGATGCGCGAACGACGACTCCGCGCGCTCGACCACTGGCAGCAAATGCCGATGCCGACGGACTGGCCCGGCCAGCCGGACCTCTCTGAGGTCGACGTCAACGAGATCGTTCCCTACATTCGCCCGGATATCGAGACGCGCGGCGGCGCCGAATCCTGGGAAGACCTCCCGGAGGAGATCCAGGATACCTTCGATAAGTTGGGCATTCCAGAAGCCGAGAAACAAGCGCTCTCTGGGGTTGGGGCGCAGTACGAATCCGAGATTGTTTACCAGAACATGCAGGAGCAGTGGGAGGAGAAGGGCGTCGTCTTCATGGACATGGACAAGGCCGTCCGGGAGCATCCCGACCTCGTCCGTGAACACTTCATGACGACGTGTGTCCCACCGAGCGACAATAAATTCGCCGCGCTGCATGGAGCGGTTTGGTCCGGCGGCTCGTTCCTATACGTCCCGGAGGATACCACGGTCGAGATGCCGGTCCAGGCGTACTTCCGGATGAACTCGGAAGGAATGGGTCAGTTCGAACATACGCTCATCATCGCCGAACCCGGCTCCGAGGTGCACTATATCGAAGGCTGCTCGGCGCCACAATACTCTGCGTTCAACCTACACTCTGGCGGGGTCGAGGTATTTGTCGGCGAGAACGCCCACGTCCAATATTCGACGGTGCAGAACTGGTCGAAGAACACGTACAATCTCAACACGAAGCGTGCGATCGTCGAGGCTGATGGAACGATGGAGTGGGTTTCGGGCTCGATGGGCTCGAAAGCCACGATGCTGTACCCGGCAACGATTCTCAAGGGCCCCGGCGCGACCGATAACCACATCACGATCGCCTTCGCCGGCGAAGGGCAGAACATCGACACCGGTGCGAAGGTGTACCACAACGCGCCGGACACGAAGTCGACGATCGAGTCGAAATCGATCAGCAAGGACGGTGGCCGGACGAACTACCGTGGGCTGGTTCATATCTCGGATGGCGCCGAGGACTCGAAGACCAACGTCGAGTGTGACGCGTTGATGTTCGACAACGACTCCACCTCGGACACCATGCCGTACATGGAGATCCAGGAGAACTCCGTCGACGTCGCTCACGAGGCGACGGTTGGAAAAATCGGCGATGAAGACGTCTTCTATCTCCAGTCACGCGGCTTGGACGACGACGATGCGAAGCAGATGATCGTGGCGGGATTCATCGAGCCGATCACTGAGGAATTACCGATCGAATATGCCGTCGAGCTCAATCGGCTGATCGAGCTCGAGATGGAAGGAAGCCTCGGATAGCGTACCATGAGCACGCAGGTACACAGCTCGCTTACGGAGGCCGAGGTAGAGGAAATCAGCGCGGACCTCGACGAGCCCGAGTGGCTCCTCGAGACACGGTTGTCGGCGCTTGAGGCGCTTTCGGATCTGGAAATGCCGTCCGTAATCCGGACACCCGGTCGGGACTGGACGAATCTCGATGCCCTGGAGTACGAGCGACTCGTCGATCCGCTTGATCGAGCCCAAGAGAAGGACCGGGTCGACGCCGAGGGCGTCGATGTCCTCGACTGGTCGACCGCGCTTGCCGAGCACGGCGAGCTGATTGAGGAGCACTTCGGGAGCGTGGTCGATCCACAGCGGAACTATCTCACCGCGCTCTCGACGGCGCTATTCTCTGCCGGCACTGTCGTGTACGTCCCCGCAGGCGTCGATGCAGAAGATGTCAAGATTCGGACGCGGATGAACTCGCGATCGCTGTTTAATTATACGCTGGTTGTCGCAGAGCAGTCCGCCAGCGTGACCATCCTCGAACGGCAGTCGACCGGCGATGCCATCCCAGACGACCGGTTCTACTCTGGTATTGTCGAAACGATCGCCGGGGAGAATGCGCACGTCCAGTACGGCGCGCTGCAGAATCTCTCGGAGGAGACCTATAATTTCCAGGTCAAACGAGGCCATGCGGATACATACGCGTCCTGCAACTGGATCGAGGGGAATCTCGGCTCCAGACTCACGAAAACCTCGGTCGAGACGCGACTGCTGGGCGACGGCTCGGAGTCGACCATCGTCGGCGCCTTCTTCGGCCACAATGACCAGCACTTCGATCTCGGATCGCGGGTTTGGCACGAAGCCGAGCATACCACTGCCGACCTCGTGACCCGAGGCGTGCTTGACGACGCCGCACGATCGGTATACGAGGGTGTGCAAGATGTCGGCCGCTCGGCGTGGGACACCAACTCCTACCAACGAGAAAACACGCTCATGCTCTCGGATGAGAGCGAGGCCGATGCCAGCCCGAAACTCATCATCAACAACCACGACACTGAGGCGAGCCACTCGGCGACCGTCGGCCAGGTCGATGCGGAAGATCTCTTCTATATGACGTCCCGAGGCGTTCCCGAGCGACGGGCCAAGAACATGCTTGTCGAGGGATTCTTCGTGCCGGTACTCGAGGAAATTGCCGTCGACGAACTCCGCGAGGACCTTGAGGATTCGATCGCGGCACGCCTTCGGGACTGACGGGCAGTAGCCTCCTGGTCTCAGATACCATTCGGCGCAACCGGCTTGTTCCACCCGGCCCCATGGGCGGCATGAGCGCTACAAGCCGGCTGCCAGCGGCGACGCGCATTGGCCGGGTCGCTTTGCGGGTGGGGGAGCTCGATCGCGTTCGTGAGTTTTACGAAACCGTCGTCGGACTCGACACGCTCGAGCAGCGGCCGGATGGGGCCGATCTCGGCGTCGATGGGACGGTCTTGCTCAGGTTGAGCGAACGGCCGGATCTACCAGCACGGAATCGAGCGGAGACCGGGCTCTTCCATACCGCATTTCGGTTTCCAACCCGATCCAGTCTCGGCGCCGCCCTTGAACGGGTCGACGCTCACGCACAGTTGACTGGCGCTTCTGACCATCTTGTCAGCGAGGCACTCTATCTCGATGATCCGGAAGGCAATGGAGTAGAGTTGTATCGAGATCGACCGCGGTCCGAGTGGTCTATCGACGATGACGGTCGGATCGAAATGGCAACACTTCCGCTCGACCTCGATGCGATCCGCGATGACGCGAACGAGTCACCTGCTCCACCGGAAACAACGATTGGACATGTCCACCTCGAAGTGTCTGATATCGACGCATCGCAGGCATTCTACGGTGATACCATCGGGCTGGGGGTGAAGCAGACCTATGGTGACGACGCCATCTTCCTTGCTGCAGGGCAGTATCACCACCACGTAGGCGCCAACGTGTGGAACGGCCGAACGGACCCGGGGACGGGACTGGGTCTCGATTGGTTCGAAATGCTCGTCCCCAATGGCCTGGATGCGATCCGTGAACAGCTCAGCACGGCCGGTTACGAACTCACCCCCATTGACACAGGTATTGCAGTCGAAGATCCGGACGGTATCGAGCTGCGCATCCGGCCAGACACCGACCCTGTGACGGTATAACACGGCCGTGAAGGCTTTTGGTGAACCGCGCGCTACCCGGAGTCATGAGCCCGGACCGGGCCGTCCTCCGGCGGGCGATCGACGCTGGCGAGGAGGAGGGCGGCAGCGTCGAGTTCAAGGAGCGGCTTTCCAAGGACCTCCATCTCGCTGACGGGCGTCTCGAAAGTCTTGCCGCGCAACTTCGCCATCGCGTTCTCTCCGGTGACGGAGAGGCCACATACGTCGTTGGCGTGACCGACGATGGCGGTATTGCCGGAATCCCACCTGAGACGTTCTCCGAATCAATGGATGTCCTCTCGTTGCTCGCGGACGAGGCGGGGGCGCACATCGAGGACGTTGAAACCTGGGGTGTCGGCGACGATGATGGACTCGTGGGCGTCGCGACGATCCGCGAGGGGGCGGTGATGGAGGAGGATGAGCATATCGTCGTGGGAACGGCCGGACATGTCGATCACGGGAAATCGACGCTGGTTGGCTCACTCGTCACTGGCGAGGCCGACGATGGCGAGGGTAGCACCCGGAGTTTTCTGGATGTCCAGCCCCATGAAATCGAACGAGGATTGTCCGCCGATCTGTCCTACGGGGTATACGGATTCGATGCGGACGGGCCAGTCCGGATGGATAATCCCCACCGAAAAGGTGATCGGGCGGACGTCGTAGCCGAGGCGGATCGCCTCGTATCGTTCGTCGATACCGTCGGTCATGAGCCGTGGCTCCGGACGACGATTCGCGGACTGGTGGGCCAGAAGCTCGACTACGGACTCCTCACGGTCGCCGCTGATGACGGGCCAACGAAGACCACCAGAGAGCACCTCGGCATTCTCCTGGCAACGGATCTGCCGACGATCGTGGCAGTGACGAAGGCGGATCTGGTCAATGATGACCGGGTTGCCGAAGTGGAGCGAGAGGTGGAACGCTCACTCCGTGAGGTTGGAAAGACGCCATTACGGGTTGGACGTCATGGCGTCGATGCCGCTGTCGAGGAGATCGACGACACCGTCGTGCCGGTCGTGATCACCAGCGCTGTCAGCGGTCGAGGACTGGATACGCTCGATGAATTGTTCGCCCGGCTGCCGAAGACTGTTGGCGGCTCGCCAGCCGAGCGGTTCCGGATGTATATCGATCGAACCTACAACGTCACCGGCGTCGGTGCAGTGGCCTCAGGAACCATTAAAGCGGGCGCCGTCGAGGCAGGCGACGAGCTCCTCCTTGGGCCCATGCCGGACGGTGAGTTTGAGGAGGTCGAAGTTCGCTCGATCGAAATGCACTACCATCGCGTGGACCGTGCTGCCGCGGGTCGAATCGTCGGTATCGCGCTCAAGGGCGTCCAGGAAGCCGATGTGGAACGGGGGATGGTATTGGTCCCGCGTGATGCGAATCCACACACCGTCCGGGAATTCGAGGCCGAGGTGATGGTACTCAATCATCCCACGCGTATCGGCGACGGCTACGAACCGGTGGTGCACCTGGAGACGGTGAGCGAGGCAGCTGCGTTCTATCCGGAAGATGGCCAGCTCTTGCCCGGAGACACTGGCCGAGCGCGCGTGCGATTCAAATTCAGAGACTACCTCGTCGAGGAAGGGCAGCGCTTCGTCTTTCGCGAGGGACGGAGCAAAGGTGTCGGGACGGTCACCGATATCCACCCCCGAGACTAAGGAAAGCTCCCGCAGGGACGGATTACACGCGTAGGCAGCTGAGTGTGCCGAGTATCAAATATACGACTCCTCGATATACCTCGATTCGGAAATGCCCACCATTCTCAGGCCCAGGGCTCATCAAGCAGTTCGTGCATCGAGCGGATACGTCGGTCGGGCTGGGGCGTTGGCTCACTCGCACCCTCCCGATCCAGCCAGACGGCCCGGAGTCCGGCATTGTGCGCGCCCGCAACATCGTGGCTAAGTGAATTGCCAACAGTCACTGCCTGTCCTGGCCTGACCCCGAGCGCTTGGAGAGCGATATCGAAGGGTGTCGGATCGGGCTTCGGCGGGGCATCGAATCCAGCGTGAACAACAGTCTCGAATCGATCGGCGATACCAAGCGCTGCAATCTTCTGGCGTTGCATGTCCGGGCCGCCATTTGTGACGACCGCCAGAGGATACCGATTGCCAAGAGTTTCGATCGCCCGTTCCGCCCCCGGCAGCCATTGGACCGCACTGTGGTCACGCTCAGCGGCGTAAGCCTCCGCTACTGCTCGACCAATGGCCGGATCCCGGTCGACACCTTTCGCGAGAGCGGCAAACGTATCCGAGCGTATGCCGCGGATGTTAGTGTTCTCGGCGACATGATTCTCGAATCGGGCGTAATATTCGTCGACCGTGAAGAACGGCTCAACGCCAACGGTTTCAAATGCCGCATCGAGCACATCGGCGCCTGAACGGGAATACTCACATAAGGTTCCATCGAGATCGAATACGATTCCCTCCACGGATCCGGCCATGTCAGTCGATCCGTTCCGCATCGGCTTGAACATTCCCAGGCAGGTAGCCACCATCCGTCCGTTCGACAAGCCCAAAGATGACACACCAGTCGAGCAAGTGCTCGATGCGCTCCCGCCATTCAGCGTCCCAATCAGTCCGGCGGCTGCGTTCCCACTGAGGAAGATCGTCCCGCAATCGCTCGAATGCTTCCAGTGCCGACAGCGTTCCCTCGGCATCGAGGAGGCCCAGCAACTCTCTGGTTGGGTAAACCCGCGCCCGCAATCGGTCGGCCAGCACAGCGCTGTCTGGCGCGTCACGGATCCGGTGGAAGCCACGATCGGTCTCGGCCGCGAGACCGAGGGCGACGGCGAACGTGAGCCACTGCCTCGCCTCGGCACGGGATTCGACGGCCGTTCGGTCGCGGATGCGAGCACAACAATCGTCTTCGTCGCCGGGGACAAGCGGCAAGGCCCTGACCGCTTCAAACAAGACGTTCTGGCCTCGGGCCGGTGGAACGACCTTATAACGGATGGTCATCCGAAGCTGTCGGCTAGGATGTCATCATGGACAGCACCGACAGAATGGGTCTGGCCTCCGATTACGTCGATCGTTACTGCCGCGGGCCCGAACAGCTCGACGGAGAGTTCTGCCATTTCCCAGCCCACCCCATCGAAAATCGCCGCAAAGGGACGACCGTACTCTGTCGCCGCGCTTGAGGCGATCGCCTCAGCATCCGAAACTGGCTCATCGACGACGAGGTGGACCCGACCGCCGTAAGAGACGGCATCGGTGGACAGCGCCATAGCCATTGACTCCTCGCCGGCGACTGGTGGAACGGGCGCCCGACCGGTGACCGAGTGGATCGCGAGGGGGTCGTACCCGGTCTCGACGAGCCGGTATGTCGCAAGTTCGGCAGCCCGGGCAGCCGCGAGAACACTGCCTGTCAGCGAAGCCGTGGCGTAGCTGGGCAAGAAAACAGCGCTCTCAGCGACGCCGGTGGCCTCCGCGACATGTCGTGCCACACGATCTTCAGGCAACGCATCGCTCTCAACAGCGAGGACTGCGAAGTCGCTGACCTCCTGATAGCCAACCCGATCGTACACCGTTTCTGTGCCGACAAGGGCCCGGGCCGGGCCGCTGCCGAGCCCTTCGAAGCCGTCTACCGACAGTTCCCATCCGGCCTTGGACGCACAGAGGAGTGCCATCGCTGGCTGATCAGTCGAGAGGTCAACGTGGGTTCGCGGCGTGTCGGCGATTTCGGCCACCGCGGTATGAACGGACGCGAGTCCCGCCGTCACGATTTCCGCCAGTAAGAGACCAGCCTCGAGCCCGCCCGCGTGTTCGACCCCAAAATCGAGCACGGCCGCGTCGCCCTCAAGCGGGTGGACCGTGACCCCGAGTTCGTCGGCGAAGTCAATCGCCTCATCGACGAGCTCGGTAGCTGAACGGTTAAGGGGGTCCATGCGGAGGTCATCGGTCGCCCTGGCTAAAAGCCCCCACGGACCCTACCCACGGGGCTCACGGCCGAGTTCTTCCGCCACGCGGTCTACCTTCGAGGCCATTGACGTGTTCGACGTCCGCTTGTCGTCGATCTTGAGGAAGGTCGAAACTCGATCCGCGTCGATTGCTGCATGCGCGGCGGCTGCCGCGGCGAAGACCGTCTCGGCGTCCTCGGCCTCGATCAATGTTCCCATCGGCGTCGTCTCATAGCCGATATCGTACTGCTCCAGCTCATCGATTGCTGTTGCCACGTCTTCGGCCATGCTTCCCTCGATGACTGGCGCGACGCTGAGAAAGGCACTGACGGTCATACATGGGCGGTGTGCCGAGCGGCACAAAGTCTGCGCGGTCATCGATACGCTTACCGCGACGGCCGCCACGGCGACCGCTATGGAATACGCCTTCGATGGAACAGCACCGGAGGTCCATCCCGATGCCTTCGTCTGCCGCGAAGCCACGCTCGTTGGCGACGTTGAACTCGGACCACGATCCTCATGCTGGCCGGGCGCAGTGCTCCGTGGAGATACTGGCCCAGTTGCCGTCGGCGCAGACTCGCATGTGGAAGACAATGTCGTGATCCATCACTCGACCGTCGGTGACAGGGTCATGGTCGGTCATGCGGCCGTCCTCAATGGCGCGAGTATCGCGAGTAATGTGCTCGTCGGAATGAACGCGACAGTGAACCGAGGCGCAACCGTCGCTGACCGGTGCGTGATCGCGCCTAACGCGGTCGTCCCACAAGAGCGGGAGATCCCACCGGATTCGTTGGTGATGGGGGTGCCGGCCACAGTCACGCCGTTTGCGGAGACCGATCACGACGCCACATCGATCCTCGAGTCCTACTCCCAGATACCTACCTGGATCTCGCACGCCGACATTCCGATCTGTTCGAACACGAGTAACGGCGAGGGCTCGCTTACGGTGAAACAGGCGCAACGCCTCGCTCTTCAGGGCGGGGAGGTTGTCAATCGTACCCAAAACCGGGATTGATTCGGTGGGTGATTGTCATTTCTGAAAACCGCCAGCCATCCGCCGTGCGACGGTATGCTTCGTCGTACCGGCCCTGACCCCAACCACGGTCCCCCGCAGCGTTCTCATAGTACCAAAGGTAGTACCACTGGCCGCTCGCGGTGTCACCATCGAGATTGATCAGCGGGTTCATTGCCATGTGTGCAGACGTCACCCACTCGTCAGCAGGCGAATCCTGACGCTTGTAGGCGAGAATCTCGTCCCGGCCGGTATACGTCTCGCCGCGTGCGCTCGTGAAGACGGCGTCTTCAGTGAAGAGCCGGGCCCACTCTTCCGGCCCGGCCTCATCGACGATGTAGCAATACTGGTGTTTCAGGTCACGGAGTTGCTGGCGGTCGTCCTCGACCATGCGGACGTGTCGCGGGCCGCCTGCAAATACATCGTCCCTTACGGGCCGCTCGCAGCACCATCAGCGCCACCGGCACCCCCCTCCGGAAGCCCCCGGAACCGTTCAATGGCGTCCGGATCGAGTTGGACACCATGTCCAGGGCGATCCGGCGGCCGCATCATGCCGTTATCGGGAGCGATCGGATCAGCAACCACGTCGTCGAATACCTTCACATCCTGGTCGCGGTAGAAATACTCCACCCAGGTCGCGTTATCGATCGCACATAAAAGCGAAACGTGTAGATTCCAATTGTAATGGGGTGCTATTGGCACATCTACAGCATTCGCCATGTTCGCGACCTTCAGCCATTCGGTGATCCCGCCAACGACCGTCGCATCCGGCTGGAGTATCCCCGCAGCACCAGCGCGTAAGAGGGTCTGGAACCCATAGCGGGTCGACTCGAGTTCCCCTGTGGCGACGGCGTAGTCAATCCGGTCGTTGATCCGGGAGAGTAAATCGATATTGTCCGGCATCGCGGGCTCCTCAATGAAGTACGGATCGAACTCGGCGGCTGCCTGACAGAATTGAAGTGCGGCCGGGGCACTATCCCAGGCACCGTTCGCATCCATCAAGAGCGTCCGTTCAGGGCCGATCGTTTCTCGAACGGCGCGGACACGTTCGAGCTCGTCCGAAGCGGGGCGTCGACCGACCTTCATCTTGATCGTGTCATGCCCAGCGCGTACGTAGCGGTCGACTTCATCGCGCAGCCCCTCATGTCCCTTCTCATCCCGATAGTACCCGCCGGATGCGTATGCCGGGATTTCCTCACGGGCTGCGCCGAGATACTTGTATAGTGGCGTCTCAACGGCCTTGGCGGCGACATCCCAACACGCGATATCCACCGTCGAAATAGCGCGCATGAACGCCCCTCGGCGGCCCACCTGCACGCTCCCGTCGACCATGCGACTGTAGAGTCGTTCAGTGTCCCGGGGGTCTTCGCCCTCGACAAGGGGCCCGAGCGTGTTGTTGACGGCATCAGCGATCAGGTCCGCCGACTCGTATCCCAGTGAGTAGCCGACGCCCTCCTGACCATCGGCTGTCCGAACGTACGTGATCGCATGGTCGCGATAATGGATCGTCCGGGTAGCGAATGACACCGGTGTCTCAAGTGGTATTGCGATGGGAATGGCCTCCACCTCGACGATCTCCATGGCCTTGGGACAGTGTCGATGGCGAAAAGCCTCCGGGTCCGGGAGACTGGTCTCCGAGATTCGGCAGAACGCGAAAAATGAGTCGGCTGCAAGGCTATGAGTGGAGTCGTTCCGGTGGGAAGCTTCTTACGATGACCTGTCGTATCCGGGCTCATGGCGATCACAGACAAGGCCGAACCGATGGAGATCGCGCTTTACGTGATCGGTGTGCTGATCGGAGCTGCCCTGATATTCATGGGGTCACAACCGAGCACTAGGAATGGCGCCGCGCTCTCGATCGGTGGCCTCGTGATCGTGGCGTATGTGGCCTATAGCGTCTATAAAAACGTCATCGCTGATTGAGGGAGGAGCGGCGGGCCGAATGTCACTTAGCTGGCGACAGACACGTCGCCACCGCCGCACTCCATACACCGAGCATCTTCAGGTGACCGTATCGATTCGAACGTATTGCCACAGTTTTCACACTCGTACCTGTGAGCGTCGGTCGTCGTCTTCCGCCTCCCCATGATCGTGCGGAGTTTGGTAACGATCCCCATGAGAAATAATGACAGTTGAAAACAGATAAATTATACTGATCAAATAATTGAACAAATAGACCGCGTGGTTGGTGGTGCATCCGGAGTGCTCACCCCAGCTCAAGTCTTTTCCACCTTCGACTCCTGGGTACCACGTGACCATCTTCGACGAGGCCGGCCGCCGGTTCGAACGGACAAAACGAGCGGTGCTGGGGAGCGACGACCCAGCGTATGTTTGCCGAGCATGCGAGGAGCGGCTCCACGACGAGTCCGAATATTGTCCACACTGCGGTGAACCAGCTGTCGAAGCGGTTGACTAACTGCTTCTTTTGGCATCGCGGTTTGTGAGCGATTCGGGCAGATGACGGGTGCTTGATTGCTCGAATTGTCGCTGGTTCACCGCCCCGGCTAAGGGATCCGAATTGCTGGAGACACAGTAGTGGAGAAAGAAGAATTGTTGCTTAGCCGACGCGTTACAGTGGTGCAGCGTGTATGCAGAGGCACGAAGCTGCACATTGGGCTATTTTCGTAGAGAGAAACGTATCTGCCTTTTGTTGCCCGGTGCTGACCGATCCAAACCTTGGGATATAGGCATGCATGCCGCTCGCTGTGGCGCTCGGACCAATCTCTGACGCGGGGAGCTTCCACCCGAACAATGTCAGCCATCGAGGATGACGTGACACCCTCACTAGGTCCAGCAATGAGCGGCTCAGGAGAGAAAGGTGCGCTGGCCGAGATTTGAACTCGGGTTAGGACCGTGGCAGGGTCCTGTGATACCACTACACCACCAGCGCGCACCACTTGGTGGGGGGATGAGCAGTAAAAGCGTTCCGAAACGGGTGACCATAGCGGAACGCGGCCATCGCTCTCTTGACACGGGATCCGCCCGAAGGCGTCCTGTCACCGGTTCGCAGACCCAGCTTCGAAACGGGCAGTTTTTAAGGCCTGACGGGGGTAGGTATCGGCACAGTCTAGTGGCGCGACGTGGAAGCGTCACGGCATGACGGTCAGCGTACTCGTGCCGACCTCGCTGACCCGGGAAGCCGAGGACAAACGCGAGGCAACTCGCAAACTCGGGCTGGTGGCCCGCGCGGCCGCCGTCTTCCGGGTCGACCGCCTAACGGTCTTCCAGGACCCAGAGGGGGAACGGAAGCGAGGTGCCGGGTTCGTCGAAACCGTACTCCGGTACGCCGCCACGCCCCCCTACCTCCGAAAGGACGTATGGGATCGGCGGGACGAACTGGAGTACGCTGGCGTCCTGCCGCCGCTCCGCGTGCGTTCACAGACCGGCTCCGGATCGGACGATT
>JBDGPQ010000118.1:0-39603 GCA_042219595.1 Haloarculaceae archaeon | reverse complement strand
GGAACGGTCGAGAACGCTCTTGCGACTGTCGAGCGAGCAGGTGATGCGTAAAGTTGAGGAGACCCTTGGTCCGTTGTGATCAGGTGACTTCGTTGTGGTTGTCGGCTGATGTGTTTTATCAATGCGTGGCCGCCAATGGTGGCCATGGACCTCGGCTCCTTGATCGACCGTGACGAACTCCTGATGGCAATCGGTGCATGGGACGCGCTAACGGCACGAATGGCGGAGGACGCTGGCGCTGAGGCGGTGTATATGTCCGGATCCTGTGTGTCCTCATCCGTCCACGGGGGCCCTGATGTGGGGCTCACGACGATGTCAGAGATGCTTGACCGTGCGAGGGCCATTGACGCCGCGATCGACGTGCCCCTTATTGCCGATGGCGACACCGGCTATGGCAACCCACTCAATGTTCGACGGACAGTCAGAGAATACGAGCGGGCCGGTGTGAACGCGATACAGCTCGAAGACCAGGATTTTCCGAAGAAATGCGGCCATTTTGAGGGGAAACGACTGATCTCTGCCCCGGAGTTTGCAACGAAGGTTGCGGCAGCGGTCGATGCTCGAGAAAGCGACGACTTCCTCATTATTGCCCGTACGGATGCAATCGCGGTCGATGGACTTGATGAGGCCATCCAGCGGGCGAGACTCTACCGAGAAGCGGGAGCGGACGTATCCTTCATCGAGGCGCCAACCGAGCGCGAACAGATGCAGAAAGTCACCGAGGCGGTCTCCGGGCCCCACCTTGCGAACCTCGCAGCGAAGGGTAAAACACCCCCACTATCCGCTGAAGATCTCAGAGACGTGGGGTATGACCTGGCCATCTATCCATCGGACGCATTCAAGGCAGCACTCCGAACGATCCAAGATGTCTATGAGACACTGATTGAGGAGCGAAGTCAAGAATCAATTCTTGAGGAGATGGTCGAGTGGGAAGAACGGGATGAGATCACCGGCCTTCCGGAGATTTCCACCCTGGAAGACCGCTATGAGCGCCGGGAGCGGGAGTTCGAGCGTCTGTATGAGGAAATGGCCTCGAAAACCCGGGCCGACTGAGCGATCACTCGGTCTGAGCATTCCGATACGCAACCAGACCCCCCGCATCCAGAATCTCGAGTAGATCGGGTGGTAACGGTTCGACTGCGAATTCAGTTCCTGTGCTCTCGTTGGTGACGCTCCCACCTTCGATGTCGACACGTATCGTGTCGCCAGTCGTGACATGGTCGGTAATGCTCTCAACGGTCGCGATCGGGAGCCCGACATTGATGGCATTCCGGTAGAAGATACGTGCGAATGATTCCGCAACAACTGCACCGATTCCGGCCTGTTTGAGTGCGACCGGCGCTGACTCTCTGGAGGAACCAAGCCCGAAATTCGTGCCGGCGACAATGATGTCACCTGCGTCGACACGATCCGGGAATGTCTCGTCGAAACCGACCAGGACGTAATCACCGAGTTCGTCGTCAGGGACGGTCGTCAGATACTCGCCAGGGATGATCTGGTCGGTGTCGACGTCATCTGGCAGCACGTGGGCAGGCCCGCGTCGTTGCATCACGGATGCACCTCCCCAGGCGGTCGGATTGCGCCATACACCGCAGCCGAAGCCGCAGTTCGTGGACTGGCAAGATAAATTTCGCCCGGCCCCATCCTACCGGGGAAGTTGCGGTTCATTGTGCTCACACAGACGTCACCTTCCCCGAGAACGCCACCATGTGCCCCGAAACACGGTCCACATCCTGGGGTTCCAATCATCCCCCCTGCCTCAAGGATCGTATTCGATACGCCCTCGTCGTTCATCCGTTCGAGAGTTGCACGGCTCCCGGGGACCACGATCAGGTCAGTCTCCGTGTGGACTTCCTCTCCCGATAGGGTTGCCGCGAAGTCCGCTATGTCAGCAAAGGCGCTGTTATTGCATGATCCGATGAAGACCTGATCAACCTCCGTGCCAACTACCTCCCGGACCGGTGCGATGTTGTCGACGCGTGACGGCTTGGCTACGAGCGGTTCGATAGTACTCGCATCAATAATCGTTTCTGCGGAATATTCGGCGTCATCATCGGGGTGGACCGGCTCGTAGTCTCCGATGATACGACCATCGAGATGGTCGGCAGTCGTCTGGTCCGGGGGGACCATTCCTGTCATGGCACCGAGTTCGACAGCGAGATTCGATATGGTTTGACGCTCGTGTATCGCGAGATCGCGAATTCCCGGACCGTGGTATTCGATTGATTCATAGATGGCCCCCTGGGCTGTGAGCTCGCTCATGAGTGCGAGTCCCAGATCCTTCGCAGTCGTTCCGGATGGGAGTGAGCCGTCGACAACCACTCGCCGTGAGTCCGGAACTTTCAGCCAGAGTTCACCAGTGCCCATCACCTCCCCAAGATCCGTATGGCCAATACCGGTCGCGAATGCGCCAAGAGCGCCGTGGGTCGTCGTATGTGAGTCCGCGCCAAGCATGAGCCGACCTGGCGCAGAATACCCCTTCTCGATGAGGATATTGTGGCTGATCCCGTTCCCTGAGGGATAGAAGTGCTCGACGCCCTGGCGGTCTACCCAATCCGCAACCTCATTCATATGCGTCGCAATTTCCTCGTCCTTTGGGGGGACGTGATGATCAAAGACCACAACAAGCTGCTCCGGATCCGCAACAGCATCGAATCCCAGTTGATCCATTCTCCGCTTGCCAGGATATAGCGAAAGGTCGTGAGCCAGAATCCAATCCGGGGTCACGGTCACATGCTGACCCGGCGCCGGATTCGCGACGTCGCTATGCGCCGCGAGGATCTTCTGCGCCATCGTCTGGGCGGCCATGATCGGAGGTACTTCGGGCGGCGGTTTAATGGTGTCTCCGTGGTGCCAGCACTCACGTCGTGACAGATTTGCCGACGCACTGGAGTGCCTTTGAGGAGTTATACTGATGATAGAATACTGGACATCCAGCGGTTTCCGGCCGTTCAGTCTGCCTCGCGGCGTTCCAGAAGGAGTTCGAGTTGGCCGGTGAGGACAACCTCATCATTCTGGTTGCGGATCTCCGAGTCGAAGACGACGACACCCGTCGAGTCTTGGGGTCGCTTCTCCGCGACTTCGAGACTCGGGTAGACCGTATCTCCAACGACGACCGGATTATGGAACTCCGACGACTGCCGAAGAAAGGCGACGGTCGAATCCTCGATGTGCTGTGAGAGTGAAGAGGCTCCAATGACGGTAAAGATCGTTAACAGCAAGCCGTGGGCAACGCGCTCGCTGAAGCCGGTCTTTTCCTCGACATAGTGGCGGTCAAGATGGATCGGGTGGCTGTCGCCGCTGATCGCTGCAAACAACAGGTGGTGGGCTTCCGTCACCGTCTTCGAGGGAATAGTGAATGTATCGCCGACCGAGAGGTCCCCGAAATAATACTGCTCAGCGGTATGATCGTGTGGCATAGGTCGAAGTGGCCTGATTCGGGCTTATCCGAGCGGGTCTGCGGTAAATATTACTGCTATCTTGCGAGCGAGCTGTCTCTAGCGTGTTCCAGCGACATCATCTCCCCGTCTGCAATATCGTATGGTGTAATGAACTCGACAAGCGTGCCGTGGGCGCTGTCAGGATGGACATAGGTGTACCGGTTGTCGTGGCCGCTTTCTGGCGCCGAGCGCCAGGGACTATCGCCGACAGTGGCGAAGCCGAGATCCGAGAGCGTTTCGAAGAATGTGGCGAACTCGCTCTTCGGATCCACCCAGAATGATATGTGGTGGAGGCCCTCACCACGGCGTTCGATGAAGCGGGCCACTGCACCGTCCTCAGCAATGGGTTGGATCAGTTCTAGGAGGACGTCATTTCCAGTGTCGAGGTAGGCGAGCCGCCATTCGTCCACAACGTTTCCGTCTTCGTCGTATTCTTGACCGGGGTCAAGGCGATAGACCTCCGCATCCTGACCGAGGAGTGCGGAAAAGGTTTCAATTGCATCGTCAAGATCGGCGACGGCGATTCCAACATGATCGAGGCCGATGACGTCAGCCATGACAGCCTCTCGAGGGTCGCGCGCATAAATCCCACCAGAGGGTTCATGGCGGACCCGACCGCGCGGGGAGCATGGACGCCACGGGCACGAACGGGGTCGTCGAGCTAACGTTCGAAGGTGGTGTCGCGGAACTCCGGTTCGTTGATCCCGACCGTCGGAATTGCTTCTCACTCGACCTCGCGGCTGACCTGTTTGAGCTTGTGCGTCGACTTGTGGACCATGACGACCTTAGAACCGTTGCGATTACGGGTGTAGACCCAGTCTTCTGTGCAGGTGTCGATACCGGGCTGATTGGCGGGGCGGATCCGGCGGCAATGGATCAAGTCCACGAATATCGCCGACCGGTATTCCGCTGGCTCCGCGATGGTCCCGTCCCGGTCGTCGTCGGCGCACAAGGCGCCGCAGCTGGGACCGGTGCGTACTTCCTCGCAGCCGCGGATATCGTGGTCGCTGGTCGGAATCTGTCAGTGTGGTATCCCGAGGTCGAATATGGCATTCCAACGGTCGAGGAAGCGGTACACCTTGCTGAGCGGGTCGGCCGTGCAAAGGCACTGGAGATGACGCTCGGCGGCCAGGCTGGGGCGCTCGACGCGGACGCCGCAAAGCGGTGGGGGTTGGTCACCAGCGTGGTCGATGCTGACACGGTTCGTGAGGCGACACTCGAGTGCGCTCGCAGCATCGCGAATGGACTTCAGGATGAGGCGATACCGCAGGCGCTTCGGTCAACGATGACGCGCGTCCGGCGCGAGCAAACAGCGGCTACTCTCGAGTGGGCCACTGAGGCTCAGGAGCGCGGCCGATTCGGGTGGATGGTTGCGACAAGTGGTCGATCCCTCTACGAATAGGACGTTTTTGGGCTGTCCCGCTGTGCGCCCGATATGCAGGAGTCAATCGGGCCCACGCTTACCCGACTTTCAGAGTTCTTGACCAAGGTAACCTCCGAGGATCTCCCTACCGAGGTTATCGAGCGAGAGCGCCGGCACGTCCTCGACACGCTGGGGTGCATGCTCTATGGTGCGACGACACCGTGGGTGGAGCACGTCCATCGAACACTTGTTCGACTCGATGAGTCCGGGCAGGTATCGATTCCGGGGATGTCGACGTCACTCCCGCCGGCACGGGCGGCACTCGTCGGCGGCACCGCTGCACACGCAATGGATTTCGATGATCACTGTCAGGACGCTGGTGTGCATGCAGGGTCGGCGACGGTTCCAACTGCGCTGGCTGCCGCAGTGACCGCCGACCGTCCGGTCTCGGGTGATGAGTTCCTCACTGCGGTCGCCGCCGGCGTGGAGGTTGGCATCCGAAGTGGGTTCGGAATCGGGTATGGCTCCGTCGGGCAAGGATGGCACATCGCGGGATGGACCGGCGCCTTCGCCGGCGCTGCAACAACCGGGATGCTCTTCGATCTCGACCAACCCACCCAAGCGCATGCCCTCGCCGTGGCGGGTACGCAGGGATGTGGGTTGCTCGGTGCTCAATACGGCGCGGCCGTGAAGCGGTTCCATATGGGAAAGGCCGCGGAGGCGGGGTATCTTGGTGCAGGGCTCGCGCGTGAGGGGCTCACCGGAGATACGCAAATCTTCGGCGAGCGCTACGGTGCGATCGGTCCGACGATGTCAGATGATTATGATACGAACGCCGTGACGGCCGCCTTGGGCAGCGAATACCGTCTTCTCGACAAGCTGGTCTTCAAGCCGTTTCCCAGCGTCGGCCAGGTCCATGCACCTGTGGATGCCGTCCGTGCAATCCTCGAAGGAGCTGAATTCGACGGTTCACGCGTGAATCGGGTGCGGTGCCGAGTTACCCCAACTGTCAAGAGTCATGTCGGGTGGAAGTACGAGCCGACGGACGTCATGGCAGCCCAGGCGAACATCGGATACGCGGTTGCGAGTCTCCTTGTGGATGGTGAATTAACAATAGAGAGCTTCACCGCCGACGCAATCGACCGGCCAGCGGTCCTCGATCGGGTCGACGACATTGAGGTTATAGTCGATGAATCCCTGGCTGGCGAGACATTTGGCGCGGTGGCGGAAGTGGAGGTCGGTGATGAATGGTACGAACAGAGCATCGAGACGCCGCGCGGCTACCCAGAGAACCCGCTATCTGATGAGGAATTGGAGGAGAAATTCCGACGGCAGGCCAGTCACGCAATCGAGCCGAGTGCGGTCAATCATGTCATAGAACTGGTGAGAGAGTTGCCGGATCTCGAGGATATTACCGTGCTAGTCGAACCTCTGACGCCCTAATCAGCGGTCTCACCCCGCCGGGTTGTCCGAGTGCGCGTGATGCCAGTATAGATCCACAACAGGCCCAGTCCGACGGCGTACGCCAGCGACGCCGGGATGGCAACGATGAACATCGTAAACACACCTTTCGGCGTCGCGAAGCCCGCGATGGCGAACACGCCAACGACGAATACTCGCCATCGCCGGCGCATCGTATCATAGGACACGATGCCGCCGCGGTGGAATAACAGCATCGTGACTGGTAACTGCGCCAGCAGCCCGATTCCGACGGTCGTGAGAATAACCAGCCATCCAAAATTGTTGATGCGATATGCGATGACCATGCTCGATGTCAACGCATCAGCGGCGAGCCATCCGATGATGGCAGGGGCAACATAGAGGAAGCCGAGTAAACTGCCGCCCACAAGGGTGACAAGCAGGGAAGCTCCCCAAACCACGAGCGTGTTTCGATCCCCTGTGACGACACCACGGGATTCCATGGCGGGCCAGGCATAATATGCGACCAGGGGGATGATGGCCACGGCGCCAAGGAGAACAGAGAACTTGACCTCGAAGATGAGAGCCTCCACAGGATGAAGCGTGACGATATCGACATCGGCAGCGAGAGCCTCTGGCATCTTCCTAAGGAACAAGGCCTTGAGGTCGCCGATGCCGCCGCCATACAGGTAAACGAAGGTCGCGGCCATGACGACGATGAACGTACCGACGAGCCAAATTGCCCGTGAGGTGAGCGAGTCAAGGATAAACGCGATGTCATAATAATATCCACCGATGTCTTCCTCGGTCGTCTCTTCCTCGGTAAAAGCATCCATGACCCCCGCAGCTGTCGACGTGACTGGATCTGTTTCGTCTTCCCCCGCCTCTCCATCGTCGAGGTCCGCGGCCTGCGCCTCATCGAATTTCTCAAGAATCAGTTCAGCACGCTCCGGCTCGTCATTATCCAGTGCCGTCTGTGCAAGGCCAACTGCTTCCTCCTCTGACAGTGCGGCGAAGGCCTCGAGTGGTGCAGCTCGCAAGCCGGCCGCGCTCAGTGCGCCGACGTCCATCTCCGCAGGTTCGCCCGCGCTCGCGGGTGCTGGCTGGTCGGGAATGGAGACGGTCTCAAGGGCCTTGATCCGAACGTACAGGAGTGCTCCAGCGCCGGCGAATAGCGCGACGACTACTGCGACGATCGCCGCAGATGCACTCGGAGTGAGACCAAATATTGAGAAGGTTTCGCTCGTCGGCGCACGATAGGATGAGCCGACGGCACGGAGGAGTTCGTTTGCGACTTCAAGCCCGCCACGTGTGAGTGCTATCCACGCTGCACCCCCAACGAGGACGACAACACCGGCAAGCAGATTCCACCGCTCCCGGATCAGCCCTTTCAGCGGGACATGCTCGCCGGCCCGCCGGCTGAGAACGACCAGCTTCGTGATAGCCAAGCTCACGCCATAGAGGGCGATGAGTGGGAGCGCCCACATCACTTGCGTGAACGGATCTGGTGGCGAGAAGAAGGCCCCGAAGACGAAGATTCCGAGAACAGCATACCGCCATTTGTCCCGGAACGTTTCATACGAGACGATTCCCGTGGCGGCCATTGCACTCATCGCGAGGGGGAGCTGTGCAGCGAGGCCGAACGACAACATTAGAAAGACGATGAATTCCGTCCACTCGACGATCGAGTAGGTGGGCGTGAACCCAGCATTGACGGCATTTGTCGCAAGGAAATCAAACATCAGGGGGAAGAACAGCTCGTAGGCATAGTACACGCCTGCAACGAACAGTAGCGGCACGATCGCAAGCAATCCCCACAGCTTCCATCGGGGGATCTCAGTACTCGGCCAATAGCCACGGTCCCGAAGCGCCCCCCGACCGTACCAAATAACGAGCGGCGCCGCGACGATAGCTCCGAAGATCACACCGATCTTTACCTGGAGAAGGATGACGTCGAACGGCGTGACAGCCACCACGGTCGTCTCATCGACGATATTCGGCGCCATCCGGGCGTAGAGAACATCGCGCTTGAGCGCGGGCCAAATGAACGCCCGGAGCGCCCAGATCGTCCCCAGCAGCACGATGATGAAGACGATGAAGACGCGCTTGAGGCGAGCCTGGGCATTCGAGAGGACGGCGCCGACTGCATCACGGCCGCGGCCGATTGTTCTGGCCGTGTCCTCGTCGATGGCCCCAGCCATTGCTCTGCCCGAGCTTACCGGGTCGCTGTTATCAACTTATTGTGTGCGAAGAGCGAGCGGCTCAGTGGATGTCGGCGGACGAGGAGCGTGTGCGATAAAGATTCGCGCAATTACTTTAGATTCTAGGAAATAAATACTATATATATCAAAGTACCGTCGCTATCTGTCGATCTGCCGGGTTCGTCGGAGAAGAAGGCTTACAAACGGTCCTGCGTTAGCGAGGGTGATGAGCGACGGCGGGGAGGAGCCGGTGACAGTCTCGGGCGAGCCGTCGCCGTCTCCGGGCGGCGGAACAACCGCCGCCGGTGCGCCCGACGATCAGGAGATGCCGTTAGCGGACCACGTCGAAGAGATGGTCCGGCGGTTAGCAGTGGTCCTTCTGGTGATGGCCGTGGTGAGTGCGTTCGTGTTTCCCGTGGCCGACCGGCTGATCAACTTCCTCTGGTACTCATTCCTGCCAGGATCGACGGCGTCCTGTCCTCCGCCCCCCGGCACGACGAGCGATGCTTGTCCCCGTGTCTATCACCCCCTCGCGCTAATCCTTGCGCGGCTGAAAGTAGCCTCGCTTGTGGGTCTGGTCGCCGCATTGCCGGTATTTGTCTATGAGACGTACCTCTTCATGCGGCCGGGGTTGTATCCGGACGAGCGGCGGTACTACTTGGCGTCGGTCCCGACAAGCCTGATACTCGCCGGTATCGGCCTATTATTCGCATATTTCCTTGTCCTCCCACTGATCTTTACCTACTTTCTGACGTATTCGCAACCGGTTGCACAGATCGCATTCGGCCTCAGCGAAACCTTCGGACTGATCCTCCTTCTGCTTGGCACGTTCGCAGTAATCTTCCAGATCCCACTATTCGTGATGTTGGCGCTTATGATGGGCGTGACAAGCCGACACTGGCTTGAGGGGCGCCGCTTGTACTTCTGGGCGGCATTTGCCGGGCTGGCGTTCCTGTTCTCGCCGGACCCAACCGGGATGGCCCCGTTCATCGTCGCATCCACGATGATCCTACTTTTCGAGGGGACACTTGCACTCGTGCGCTGGAGCGGAGAGGGGTCGATCGTTCCGGGCGTTGAGCAACTTCGGGATCTCCGGCCACTCGTTTGGTTCGTGGCTGCTGCAGCCGCCTATATCGCAAGTGCAGCGCCTGTGCCGACAGGCTACTACGACGCGCTCCCACCAATCTTCGTCGACCTCTTGGCATCAGCTGGAATGCGGCCAGCCACACCGATCGTGGTTGCCCTCGGTGCATTCGTCGCCTTCGAGGGTATCGCCTATCTCGCACGCCGGGGTGGGGCTCCAGCCCCGATTCAACGTACGGTTCGCATGGTACGGCTACCGGCATGGGTTGTAGCGATACTTGTCGGCTACCTCGCAAGTCCGGATCCGACATTGCTCGGCCTTGCAGAGGAGGTGTCAGTAGATCCGCTTGTCGCGATCGCTATTGCGATTGGCCTCGTAAGTATCTACGAGGGTGGGCTTAGATTCTGGCGGCGGTTTGGACCCTAATCGGTCGGGTACTGAACCCCGAGCAAGTCGTTTTCACCGTCACCGCCTGGACTCACACTTCCCGTCCGGTACCCGTGGAGGTCGAGGGTAACGTGATCGAACCCACAATCGGCGACGTGATCCCTGGCTGCACGAACGAAGTCCGGGTCGAGTGCAGCCTCGAGTTCGTCCTCGCCCACTTCGATCCGCGCGAGTCCATCGTGATCGCGGACACGGAACTGCTCGAAACCCCACGTCCGTAGCAGCCGCTCGGCCTTCTCGATCCGGGTCAACCGCTCTTCGGTGACCTCGAGACCGGTCGGGATTCGAGAGGATAAACAGGCCATTGACGGCTTATCGGCAACCGAGAGGTCGTATGCGCGCGCGATCTCTCGCACTTCTTCCTTGGCGATATCGTGTTCACGCAAGGGCGAATAGGCCTCGAGTTCGTCGACAGCGCGAAGGCCAGGACGGTGACCACTGCCTGGATCCGATGCATTCGTGCCATCACATACGATATCGATTCCGAGGTCGGCAGCCCGATCGAACATGGCTGAAAGCCGCATCGACCGGCAATGGTAACATCGCTCCTCATCATTTGCGCGAAAGGCCTCCGAATCGAGTTCACTGAAGGTAACCTCCTCGTAGCGGATGCCGATCTCCTCGGCAACCCGGCGGGCCTCCTCCAGTTCCTCCGCGGGCAGGGTTTCGCTCCGTGCCGTGCAGGCGACTGCGTCGGACCCGAGTGCGTCGTGAGCGATAGCGGCGACAACGCTCGAATCAACGCCACCGGAGAATGCGACGAGCACGCCGTCCCGGTCGGCGAGATCTGCGCGAACGGCCTCGCGCTTTGCGGCCGACTCCATAACCGGCGTTCGAGCGCGGGTGCTGAAAAGCGCGTCGGGGCCCGCTGGCTTTTTCTCATCCGCCGCGTTGCCCTCAGTCGATGGATATCGAGGCGATTCCGGGTGTCGGGCCGAAAACCGCTGATGCCCTCCGGACCCTCGATGATCCCGAAGCAGCGCTACGGAATGGCGATGTGGCAGCGATCGCAGATGCGCCCGGGATCTCGACGGGCCGCGCCGCTCGGATCGCGCGGGCCGCCGTTCGCGACGCGCATGACGATCCCGGCGGATTCGCCGCGACGGACCGAGCGCAGGAGCTCCACGATATCGCTCTCTCCTTGCTTCAAGAACGCACGGTCACCGACCACGCCGCCCACCGGCTCGAGACGCTGTATCCGACTGGAAGCCGGTCTCGGATCGATGAGGTCCAATCCTTCGCGGAGCGGGCGATGGAGCGCGAGCCCCAGCCGGCGGTTCAGACAGCACTTACCGACGTTGCCCCGCTCGAGACGCCCAGCGACGTACGAGTGCGGGATCGGGCACTGGCAACGGCCAACGCGGAGACGTACACAGCAGCTCAAGAGGCGGTTCCCGAACTGAGTGTGGAACTCGTCGAGGATGCACGGGACCTTGCCGAACTCGCCCGAGGATACGCTACCGTAATTGCTCTTGACGAATCATTCGCTGGAGTAGAGATCGACGGCGATGTCCGTGTCGAGCCAGACGTTCTCGAGACCCCGTCGGAGCTCGTGCCAGAGCGGCCGCTTGCATTTTTTTCTGAAAACCGCGAGTCGATTCAAGCCGCTATCGAGGTCCATAGAGTGGCTGACCTCGACGCGCCGACTGATCTGGAAGCGCTCGATGAAGCGCTGTCGCGGCTGGACGAGGACGGCATGCCTCAGGGCGATGCCGAGCTAATGCGCTTAGAGTCGGCTGTCGAGGATCTTGATGACGCCGTCGGTGTCGCAGAAAGCGTCGCCGACGACCGCCTTCGAGAGGCTATTGCCGAACGGGATGTCACGATCGAGGGAGACGACCTCCTCTCGCTCGTTGAACGGGGTGCAGGCGCCGACTCCCTCCTACGGCGGGAACTAGCTGACGAGTTCGACGAGGCAATCGCCGCCGCACGGGATCACCTTATCGACGCACTCGAACTTGAAGAGCACGCCGATGAGGCGCGGCGCGTGTTCGGGGGTGATCCCACATTCCCTGTCGCACGCGATGAGGCTGCCTTGAGTCGATTGCGGGAGTCGCTATCCGCTGCCAGAAACCGGCGGGCAGCAGTGTTGAAACGCGAGCTCGCTGAGCGACTCGCAGATCAACGGAGTGCCGCCGAGACGATGGTTGCTGCCGCTCTTGAGCTGGATGTTGAGCTCGCAGTCGCTCGGTTTGTGGCTGACTTCGACTGCACTATGCCGGAGTTTGGCGGCGAAGGTGTCACCATTGAGAACGGACGCTCACCGCTCCTCGAAGTCGAAGACATCGAGGCGGTCGATTACGAAGTGAACGGTGTCCGTTTGCTTTCAGGAGTCAATTCCGGCGGCAAGACGTCGTTGCTTGATCTCGTCGGCCTCGTGGTGACGCTCGCACATATGGGCCTCCCAGTGCCCGCCGATCAGGCAAGACTAGAGCGAATCGATGAACTGCACTACCATGCCGCCGGAGAGGGGACCCTCGACGCTGGTGCGTTTGAAGCGACACTCCGGGCGTTTGGGGAACTTGTCACCGAGGTGAGCGCCGATCGGGAGGTACTCGTGCTCGTGGACGAGTTAGAGAGTATTACGGAGCCGGGAGCCGCCGCGACGATTCTCGCGGGCATCCTCGAGGCCCTATCTGAGCGAGGCGCTACGGCCGTCTTCGTTTCGCACCTCGCTCGCGAAATACGCGAGGCAGCGTCCGTGGATATCGCTGTCGACGGTATCCAAGCACAGGGCCTGGAAGACGGCGAATTACTCGTCGATCGGAGCCCCGTCCCTGGCCGTCTCGCACGGTCGACGCCCGAGCTTATCGTAGAGAAGCTCGCTGGCGAAGACACGTCGGGTTTCTACGCCAAGCTTCTCAAGAAGTTCTGAGGCATTCGGTCACATACACGGGAGCTTGCCGGCCGCGGTGGGATCCAACCCCTCTGGGAGCCACATGCGACCTCTGCACCGAAAGAGATGAAACCGCCTTTCGGGTCGTCCGAACGTCCCCACAAGCGACCAGATCTGGTCATTTGACTGCGTTGAAATCCAATGCCGCCAGTCCTTGCCATGGATACGCGCATCAGGGCTCGTTTTCGGCCGTCACGGCCCCGCGCCCAATAGGTTCAAGTATCGGCGACAGCTCGGTGAAAGTGATGAGCGGGGAGGATATGCTCGGTTGGGACGAGTCCGTCTTCCGAGACGAACACGTATTCGAGATCGATTACCTCCCCGAAGCGTTCCTCCACCGCGAGAGCCAGCTCGAGAGTCTGAAATACGCCCTCAGGCCTGCGGTCCGGGGTTCGCGACCGTTGAATGTAATGTGCCAAGGTCCGCCGGGCACCGGCAAGACCACGGCCGTACATATCCTATTCGATGAGCTCCGTGCGCAATCCGGCGTGACGCCCGTTCATGTTAATTGTCAAGTCAACTCGACACGCTACTCGGTGTTCTCGCGCTTATTCGAGGGTGTATTCGACTACGAGCCGCCGTCATCTGGAATCTCATTCAAGAAGCTCTTCTCGCAGGTGACGGATTCGCTGGTCGATGATGATGAGGTGCTAATCGTGGCCCTCGACGACGTCAATTATCTGTTTTATGAGTCGGAGGCATCCGATACCCTGTATTCATTGCTGCGAGCGCATGAGGAACAGGGCGGAGCGCGCATTGGGGTAATTGTCGTTTCATCGGATCTCGAACTCGACATCATCGAATCGCTCGATGGGCGCGTGCAGAGCGTATTCCGGCCAGAGGACGTGTACTTTCCGCGCTATGATGTCCCGGAAATCGTCGAGATTCTAGGCGAGCGTGTCGACCGCGGCTTCCATGAAGGGGTCGTCGACGCACCAGTACTCGATCGTGTGGCGGAACTCACCGCGGACCAGGGTGGGGACCTCCGAATCGGGATCGATCTGTTGCGTCGGGCCGGTCTCAATGCCGAGATGCGGGGGAGCCGCTCGGTCGAACTCGAAGATGTGGAGGAGGCGTTCGAGACGTCGAAATATGTTCATTTATCTCGACAACTCCGGGGACTAACCGATTCTGAGCGGGCGCTGGTCGAGGTTATCGCGGAGCACGATGGCGACCGGGCTGGAGACATCTACGAAGTTTTCCACGAGAAGACGGATCTCGGCTACACTCGCTACTCGGAGATCATCAACAAACTCGATCAGCTTGATATCATCGAGACGGACTATACGAGTGTGGAGGGGCGTGGGCGCTCGCGAGAACTTAGCCTTGACTACGACGCCGATGCCGTCCTCGAACGGCTTTGACCGGCTCGCGTATCGATCACTCCTGTTGACTATATGGCAGCCAGATTGACCACGAGGAACAGCGAGGCTGCTACCGACAACACGACGGTCCAGAGGACGAGTTTCGTCGCGGTGCTCATGTGCCAGCGTTCAGAGCCCCACGAAGTAGCCCTTGCGATCTCAGCCGACCGCAGCCCGTCGCGCAACCGCTCGCCAGGCACCGCTATAGAACCGCCCGGTATTGACGGCGGCCTTGACATAGAAATCTGCAAGAAGCGCCGCGAAAATCGCTGGGACGCCATACCCGAGTCCGGGCGAGATCGTGATGCCAAGGGCAGTTAATTCAACCGCTTTGGGTAGTGCGAGGGCAGCGATCGGCAGACGGACGAGATAGGAGCCAGCGATCGTGCCGTAAAGCGGCCACCGAGTGTCTCCGGCCCCACGAAGACTCCCGCGCATTGTTCGCGCGATTGAGAAGCCAGCGGTTGCCACACCGAATATTTGGATGAACGTAACTGTCAGGTTGGCGTGGGCAGTGCCAAAGGCGGTGGCGATCGGGCGGGCGAAAGCCACGAGCACAGCGGCGATGAGGAGTTGGGTGGCCAACCCGATCCGAAGTGTTTGCCAGCCATAGTCCATTGCCGCGGTCTCATCACCGGCCCCGAGAGACTGGCCGACAAGCGTGCTCGCAGCGGTAGCATATCCCCACGCCGGCATCAACGCCAACAACATTACCCGGCGGCCAATCGCGTACGCGGAAACCACGGGAATTCCGATGACCCCAAGGATGAACAGAAACGGGAACCGAGCGGTTGATTGGGCCAGACGCATCCCGGCAAGCGGGCTCGCGACGCGGACGATTTCCCGGAGTATATCCGTATCGAACTGTCGGCCGCGAATCGGCAGTGTGATGGCGTATCGACCGGAGACGAGCAATCCAAAAAACACCGTCGCGGCGACAGTGTTCGCAACAGCGGTTCCAAGTGCCGCGCCGAGGACGCCTAGCCGCGGCGCGGGCCCGATTCCAAATACGAGGATAGCGTTGAGGACGACGTTCGTGGGCAGTGTTAAGACACGAACGTACATTGGCGTGCGTGTGTCTGCGCTGCCAGCGAGGGCTCTCGCAGCGATCATACTCCAAAACCGCGGCAGGAGTGCGATCATGATCACACCGAGGTAGTCCGCGCCGTAGCGGACGACGGCCGGGTCATCAGTCAGAAGATCGATCAGTGGTGCCGCGTAGATCCAAGAAAGCACAGAGAGCGGCGTCGCCACAAGCACCGCGAGCCACAGTGATTGTTTCACCGCCAAGTCAGCCCGTGCACGTTCGCCAGCACCCTGAAGTCGAGAGACGACACTGATGGTGCCGGAGGTCAGGGCCAGGGAGAGCCCGAAGCCGATGAAGTAGTACTGGAATCCGAATTCAAGTCCGGCGATCGCGGCATCACCGAGTGCTAAGCCGACGAACAGAAAATCCGCCATTCGCAGGAGAACACGGAGCCCGCCGGTAACCATGACAGGCACTGCCAGATCGAAGGCCGCCGCGGATTTTTCTCGGTCGACGAGTCCGAGCGTGGCAAGAGCGGCGGGGAAGGCTCGCAGGGCCCGTCGAGCGCGGTCGCGCACCCCCATCGAGTCGCTACTGCGGCCCGGGGGCACTCACCCCTTACGGGACGATTTGCTCGCCATCCTCGTAGACGGTGATGGCATCGACAGGACAGGTTCGAGCAGCGAATTTTGCATCGAGTTCGGCGTCGTCAGGCACTTCCCGGGCGAACAGATCTGGCTCGATCTCCTCGGCCGCCGCTAAAATTGCTTTGCCGGCTGTTTCGTCTCGCTCGAAGGCCTCCCACTCCTCGACACACTGAAACATTCCGATGCACGTGTCCCGGTCGTACTCGATGCGCATGCGCACATTTTGATTGGCGTGAGGATGAAGCTGGCGTCCGTGGGTTTAACCCCCAGGGGGCGCCTACGCCGCCCGAATGCAGGTCGCGGACGTGCGCGGAGTGCCAGACTGGCTTGTCGAGCACCTGCAGGCTGAGGGTATTACAGAACTGTACCCACCCCAAGCCGAGGCGGTTGATGCCGGAGTGACTCAGGGGACGAATCTCGTTGCTTCGGTGCCCACTGCGAGTGGGAAAACCCTGATCGCTACCATGGGGATGCTCGCGAGTATCGAACGTGGCGGCACTGCACTCTATATCGTCCCGTTGCGGGCACTGGCAAGCGAGAAGCGTGAGGAGTTCGAGGCCTACGAAGAATACGGACTCGATGTCGGCGTTTCGACGGGCAATTACGAGTCCGATGGGGGTTGGCTCGCCGACAAGGACATCGTCGTTGCGACAAGCGAGAAGGTTGATTCCCTCGTGCGAAATGACGCCGGGTGGCTCGCCGATGTTTCGTGCGTCGTTGCTGACGAAATACATCTCGTCGATGACGGGGAACGGGGACCGACGCTTGAAGTCACGCTTGCGAAGCTTCGTGAGTTGACCGCCCAACTCCAGGTGGTCGCCCTCTCAGCAACGATTGGGAATGCCGATGAATTGGCAGACTGGTTGGACGCGGAACTCGTCGATTCGAATTGGCGACCGATTGAACTCCGGAAGGGCGTGCATTACGGTGATGCGCTGCATCTCGAAGATGGTAGCCAGCGCCGAATTTCCGTTCAATCTGGGGAGGATCCAACTGGAGCCATTGTCCGGGATACACTCGAGGAAGGGGGGTCGTCATTGGTATTCGTGAACTCGCGGCGGAACGCCGAGGCAGCAGCGCGGCGGCTAGCGCGGACGACGAGCGACGTGCTCGAACCGGATGAGGCACGGGCCCTTCGAGACCTGGCGGATGAGGTTCGCGATGTCAGCGACACGGAAACCAGCGAGGATCTCGCAGCGGCGGTCGAGCAAGGCGCAGCCTTCCACCACGCCGGTCTCGCTCGTGGCCATCGATCATTGATTGAGGACGCCTTTCGAAATCGGCTCGTCAAGGCCATCAGCGCGACGCCGACGCTCGCAGCCGGAGTCAACACCCCGGCCCGCCGTGTCGTTGTCCGCGATTGGCGGCGATATGACAGCAATGCAGGCGGAATGACACCTCTCACGACCCTCGAGGTCCACCAAATGATGGGGCGAGCAGGACGACCCGGACTTGATCCCTATGGCGAAGCCGTGCTCCTCGCGAACAGCCATGATGAGTTGGACGAGCTTTTCGAGCGATACGTGTGGGCGGATCCGGAGCCAGTTCGCTCAAAGCTTGCCGCCGAGCCCGCTCTCCGGACGCACGTCCTCGCGACAATCGCGTCGGGGTTTGCGCGATCACGAGAGGGCGTACTGTCATTCCTTCAATCGACGCTCTATGCCGTTCAGACAAGCGAGGGTGGGCGGCTTGAGACCGTCACCGATACGGTGATCGACTATCTTGTCGCGAATGATTTTCTCACGAGAGAGCAAGATGAGCTCGCCGCGACAAGTCTCGGTCACACGGTGTCTCGACTCTACCTCGACCCGATGAGCGCTGCGGAAATTATCGATGGGCTTCGGAGTCTGGAGCAGCCGGCAGGCGACGCGGTCGCCACTGACGGGTTCGAATCCGCAAGCAAGCTTCGTGGCACCACCGGTAGCAGCGACGGAGAACCTCGTGAGCCGACTGCGATCGGCTTGTACCATCTCATCGCGCGCACTCCAGACATGTACGAATTGTACCTCCGCTCTGGAGACGAGGAGAAATATACAGAAATTGCCTACGAAAGAAATAAAGAACTCCTGGGACGAGCCCCCAGCGAGTACGACCGGGCCTTTGAAGACTGGCTTGCGGCGCTGAAGACAGCCTGCCTTCTCGAGGAGTGGGCGGAGGAAGTCGACGAGGACGAACTCACGGAAACCTACGGGATCGGTCCCGGGGACGTCCGTGGAAAAGTCGAAACTGCCGAGTGGCTGCTTGGGGCGGCTGAATCGCTTGCTGTCGAAGTCGGCCTCGACGTCGTGCCCGCAATCCGTGAGGCTCGGCTCCGTGTCGAACATGGAGTCCGAGAGGAACTGGTCGATCTGGCGAGTGTGCGGGGCGTCGGGCGGGTCCGGGCCCGCCGGTTATTTGATGCGGGAATCGAGGACCGCGCAGCCCTCCGTGAGGCCGATAAGTCGCGGGTTCTCGACGCGCTCCAGGGGCGACGAAAGACGGCCGAAACGATTCTCGAAAACGTTGGGCATCGCGACCCAGAACTCGATGGCGTCGAGCCGGCGGGAGCCCCAAGGACCGGTTCCGAGCCCGTCGGCCGCGAGGTAGAAGATAAAGCCGATGCGGAAGATGAGGACCAAGCCAGTTTGGGTGACTTTTGATGGAAGTTGTCGCCGGCCGAGTGACGGTCTCAGATGTCGATGAGTTTGTCCAACACCAACAGGCGATCGCTGCCGACCATGACGCGATGGTGCAGGCGTTCGACGCCAGATATATCGTCGATCGCGAGCACCTCGAGCAAGCAGTGACTCTCGCCAACCGGGCTATCGAACGGGGGGAAGCCATCGCCGACGATCCCGCTGTCGAGGTCCTATGCTACGCGGCAGGAACCCGCCAGATCGAGGATGCACTGGAGATCGGAATTAGCCCGGGTGAGTCACGGGTTGTGCTCGTGATCGACGGTGGGGATGAAACGACAGTTGCGACGTCGATTGCGAACGATATCGATACAGATCCAACAGTTCTCGGAGACTATGATCGGGACCTGGTCCGGGCGTTCTACAACATCGGTGACGCTGAACTTGGAGCGACGGCGGCCGGACTCCCCGCTCTCGTCCGGGAACGAGTCGCTCTGCTCAGTGTCGAGCGATAGGAAAGGCGATTTCGGCGCTGGACATCCCTCAGGGCTGCTGCAGTTTGGAGTTCTCCACTGGGGAATATACGCCGCTGCGGGGGGTAAGCTTCCCAACTTCGACGCGGGATGAACCGGCACTAGCGATACTCCCATCTGCGGCGGAGAGAGCCCGCTAGCTGCCTGACTGCCTGTTAGGCCAGACGACACGCAAAACTCGTGCATCCCATCCACGGCTCAGAGCGTCGGTATCAAATGGCCGAGTTCTAGTGCTAGCAAAGTATCCGGAAATCGCAGCGCTCGCTGTTTTTCGAATCCAGGATTCCGTTACAGGCCTGCATAGCAGCCAGAGCGGCTCGGATCCATGGCGGAAATACGCTTGCACTACCGATTTGATCTAACCCGCGATGTCCAAAGAGAACTACTCTTCGTCCGGAAGGTCGTCGACCATGATGACTGCCTCGCCATCTATCACAATTTCATCGTCATCCCGCCGGACCTGGGTCCGAAGTCTATATTGGTTGTTCCCAAGTGCTTCGACGATTTCGCACTCCGCGTGGACGCGGTCCCCGATATGGACCGGATTATGGAACTCCAAGTCCTGTGAGAGATAGACGACGACTCCAGGCACGCGCGCGAGGGCCGCTGAGATCAGGCCGCCAACGAGGGATCCGTGGGCGATTCGCCCTTTGAATCTGGTGCCTTCGGCGAATCCCTCGTCGAGATGGAGAGGGTTGGTATCGCCACTCGCCGCCGCGAATTGTTTGACGTCTTCCGCGGTGATCGATTTCCCGAAGGAAAACTGATCACCGACGCCGAGGTCGTCACGTTCGCTCGTCGAGCCGGCGACCTGCCACTCCGGAAGGTCCCCATCGGCCTCGATCCGGTCGGCAGCCGGCTCGTCTGGCCGGCCACCATCCTCGGCGTCGACGCCAAGAGCCGCGAGGGCAACCCGATTTGCGGCGACCACGCTGTCGAACACGTGTGACGAGGTTGCGGTCCACGTGTCCAGCAGCGCGCTGCGTGTCGATTCCGATTGCATCGAGGTCGACTAGACGACACCGCCTATTAAAACGTGAGGATGTCCCACATGGGGGTGCCGGAGCGGGATTGATGGTATTGAGTGGTAATAGATGGTAACGAACGTAACCTTTAACATCTTCGCGGTGCTATGAGGTGATAGCGAGATGACCGAGGACGACGATACGCCGACGATGTGGCCGCCCGCGCTGTTTAAAGCGTTTCAGGAGAGCGGCGAGCAGGCCGTCGAACAGCAGACGGAGTTGTTCCGCTCGATGATGTCCGGCAGTGGAATGCCCGGTATGGATATGAACCAGCTGGGCGCGATGAGTCAGACGGCGACATTCAAGACCCGTGTGCAGAGCGGCGGCCGCATCTCCATTCCCGATGCAGAGCGTGAAGCGCTCGATATCGAGGAAGGAGACATCGTCCAGACTGTCGTGATCCCGGTCAAACGCAATAGGAGTGAATAACATGAACTACACCACACCCGTTTCCCAGACGTTCGAGTTGCAGCGCCAAACGATCGAGCAGAGCCGGAAGGCGTTCGAGCAGTCCATCGAATTCCAGCGGAATGTCAACCAGGCCATCGTCGATGGTCTGGACTCGACCGAGAAGGCCCAACAGCGCACGGTCGAGCTCTTCCAGACTGGGACACACCAGGCACTCGATGCGATCGCGGCATCAGTCCCCGGCAGTGACGCGGCCGTTGAGGAGACCCGGGAGGCCGTCGATGAGGCCTACGAGACGCTACTCGACAATCATGCCGAAGCCTTCGAGGCCGTCGCGCGTGAAGTCGAAGACAACGCCGCGGCATATGATGACCTAACGTCGGACTATCTCGAGGCACTTGATGAGCAGATCGAACTGTTCATCGATGCCCACGAACAGCTCGAAACCCAGTCCGTCGAAGCGGTCGAGCAAGCCACCGAGCAGCTCGAAAACCTGCAGGACCAGCTCGAGGACGTCAGCCAACAGGCTGCCGACGTCGTCGAAGCCTGAATCGACGGAGCTTTTCGCTGCGGATCCCCTTATTCCCACCATGAGTGAATCGAACGGAGTCGAGTGGAGTCAGCTGGTCGAACAGTACAACGAAGCGGTCGCGGATTCAATCGAACAAAACGTCGAGGCGCAGGCGGCCTTCGTCGAATCTTGGGCCGATGCGATGGAGCAAAACGTTCCAGAGGAAGATGTCCTCTCTGAGGGTGTGCAGGGCCTCTCGCGGGCCTACGAAGTCTGGATGGACGCCGCTGAGGACGTCATGGAGCGGGCCGCAGCGGCGGCCGAGGGTGAGGATGTGGATCCAAGCGAGCTGCGCGATGTCTGGCTTCAATCAGCAAACCAGGCATTCAAGGAGGTGATGTCGACGTCCGCATTCGCATCAGCGAACGGTCAACTCGTGACGACCCTGCTGGAAGCCCAGCGCGAGGTCGATGAGGCCAACCAGGACACGCTCGCCCAACTTGGCTTCGCCACCCGAGATGATGTCGAAGAGGTCGGAGAACGGCTAGTTGAACTCGAGCGGCGCCAGCAGGCGGTCGAGGAACAGCTCGAACAGATCCACGATGCGGTAACCGAGTGACGATGTCCTATAATCCGCTCAGTGCCGCTATCGATGCAAATACGCAGGCCATCGAAACGATGGCCGATGTTGCGCGGCACAACGGCTACCTCCCGGATCGGACGGTCGAGATGGAGACGATCGACGTCGGTCAGACCCCGTCGAACGTCGTGTACGAAGAGAACAAACTGGAACTACTCCATTACGAAGCCCGTACGGACGAGCAGAATGATGTTCCGATCATTATCGTCTACGCGCTGATCAACAAACCTTACATCCTCGATCTGCAGCCGGATCGGAGTGTCGTTCGGAAGTTGCTCGACGCTGGTCACGATGTCTATCTTATTGATTGGAACGAGCCATCCAGGCTGGACCACTCGTTGACGTTGGCCGACTATGTCCACCGGTACATGGATAACTGCGTCGACGTCCTCCGCGAACGGTCCGGCCAGGAGGCCATCAATGTCCTTGGATATTGCATGGGCGGAACGATGAGCGCGATGTATGCTGGCCTGTATCCGGAGAAGGTGAACGCCCTCGGCCTCATGGCCGCCGGGTTGTGCTTCGACGATACCGGTGGCGTCCTCGAGGAATGGGGGCATGAGGACTATTACGATCCCGCGGCAGTCGCGGAAACCTTCGGCAACGTGCCAGCTGAGATGCTCGACAACGGGTTCGCGCTGATGGATCCTGTCGACAATTATGTCACGAAGTACGTGAACCTCTACGACAACATCGAGAATGACGAGTTCGCCGCGAATTTCGCGCGGATGGAGCGGTGGCTGTCGGAGGGCATCGATGTTGCCGGCGAGGCCTACGTAGAGTTCTTGGAGCAGATCTATCAAGGGAATGAACTCTACCAGGGCGAACTCGAGATTGGCGGCGAATCCGTCGATCTCGAGGCCATCGATATGCCGGTACTCCAAATTCTCGGGGAGTACGATCATCTCATCCCGCCGGAGTCAAGCAAACCGTTCAATGACGTCATTGGAAGTGATGACACCGAAGTCATCGAGCATCCCACCGGCCATATTGGCCTCTCGGTCTCCTCCTCGTCCCACGAACATGTCTGGTCTCGAGTCGCCGAGTGGTTCTGGGAGAAAAGTGAGGCGGAGCAAGTATCGGAGGATGCCGATGATACGGCCTCGGCTGAGGCCAGTATCGAGGAAATCCAAGCGGAGGCCGCCGCAGCGGTTGAATCTGCTGGGCCGGCCCTTGAGTCAATAGACGGCATCGGGCCGACGTATGCGGAGCGGCTCCATACGGCTGGGGTCGAAACGGTTGCCGATCTTGCCGAATTTGACGCGGCAGAACTCGCGGACATCGCGCAGACGAGCGAATCTCGTGCGGCCTCCTGGCTCGACCAGATATAAACTGGCGAGCGTGGGCTCGACCCTCGGACCAGGGGCGGGTTTTTTCTCATACGCCGCCCAAATACGATGGCATGTTGGAAGGCCAAACCTGCCTGGTGACGGGGTCGTCTCGGGGGATCGGGCGAGGCATTGCTCTCGAATTCGCTGAACAGGGGGCCGACGTGGTGGTCAATTATCGGTCCTCCGAGGCCGCTGCGCATGACGTTCTTGACCAAATCGAGGAGACGCCCGGCCGTGGTATCGCCGTGCAGGCGGACGTCTCGGATATGGATGCTGTCGAGGGGATGGCCGAAGAGGTCCATGATGCCTTCGGAGAGATCGACGTTCTCGTCAATAATGCCGGTATCACGATCGACAAAGTGTTCGATAACATGACCAGGGAAGATTGGCGAACGGTGGTCGAAGTCAATCTCGGAGGGATGTTCAACTGTACGAAGAGCTTCTGGGAGGATATCAAACGGGCCGAGAATGGTCGCTTGATCAATATTTCGAGTGTCGTTGGCCAGCAAGGAAATTACGGCCAGGCAAACTATGCCACGACGAAGTCGGGGATGTTCGGGTTCACGCGAACGGTCGCCTTAGAACTCGCCAGTCACGGCTCAACGGCGAACTGTGTCGCACCTGGATTCGTCGAAACCGACATGCTCGAGGACGTTCCAGACCGAGTCCGGGAGAAAATCCTGCGGCGGATACCGCTCGACCGCTTTGCCGAAGTCGAGGATATCTGCGGGATCGTGCGGTTCGTGGCGAGTCCCGAATCCTCCTATATGACTGGACAGGTCCTGGCGGTAAACGGCGGGATGGAGTGGTAAGACCGGCGCTTTTTGTCCGCTCAACCCGTCCAGCACGGGCATGAGCGATGATTCGCACGATCATCACGGTCATGATGTCGGTCCTGTCGGTGTCGCCGTCCTGACGGTCTCCTCCTCACGAACGCTTGAAGAGGACGAAAGCGGTGATACCATCGTTTCACTCCTCGAAGACTCCGGTCACGAAATCGTTGCTCGGGACCTCGTTACGGATGACGTGCGCGCCATCCGTGAGGCCGTCCGCACCTTTCTGGCCAATCCATCCGTGGATGCTGTGATCACCACTGGTGGGACTGGGGTCTCACCGGATGATGTCACCGTTCCGGCCCTTGAGCCGATTTTCGAGCGGGAGCTGCGAGGTATCGGTGAGCGGTTTCGTGCCCTCTCGGCGGATGACGTTGGCGCTCGGGCTGTGCTCTCGCGGGCGACGGCAGGGATCGCCGACGGCCGACCCGTGATCTGCCTGCCGGGGAGTCAGGCCGCTGCTGAACTCGGTGTTTCCGATGTAATCTTACCCGTATTACCCCATCTCGTCGATCTCGCTGGGGGTGGCGGCGAGAGGTCCCCACTTACTCACATTGATGACGATGGAGCGGCCACGATGGTCGATATCGGTGACAAGACCGAGCGGTTCCGCCGCGCTGTGGCGGCTGGGCGGATCACGCTGGGACCGGAGACCGTTGAGGCAGTACGGCATGACGAAATCGAAAAAGGTGATGTCAATTCGGCTGTCCGCATCGGGGCTGTCGATGCTGTCAAACACGCCTGGGAAGCGATTCCGTTGTGTCATCAGATCCCCATAACTTCCGTCGACACTGAGATCGCCATCGCAGATGATGGCATTGAGCTCGAGGTTGGTGTCGAAACGACCGCCCGGACTGGTCCTGAAATGGAAGCGCTCCACGGCGTGACTACCGGTCTGAACGTCGCTTGGGATATGGTAAAGGCCGTCGAAAAAGACGATCACGGACAGTATCCGACCACACGAATCCAGGATGTCCGCGTGGTCGAGAAAATCGTGGACAGGTAGAAGGGTGGTGGGCGTGAGTGGCACTTCATGCGTGTAAGTGTCATCGGGGCGTCCCAGCCCAGTGAGACGGGCCGTGATGATGCGTTTGCTGTCGGCCAAGAGCTCGGTGAACGGGGCCATGATCTTGTCTGTGGGGGTCTCGGTGGCGTCATGGAATCGGCCTGCCGAGGCGCAACCGAGGCGGGCGCCCATACGGTAGGGATCCTCCCAGGGACGGATCGAATGGCAGCCAATCCATACGTTCAGACGGCCATCACGACCGGTATGGGGAGTGCGCGGAACGTCCTCGTCGTTATGAACGGCGTCGCGGTAGTCGCGATCGAAGGCGCAGCCGGGACGCTTTCAGAGCTTGGCCATGCGCTCGACATCGGACGGCCGATTGCTGGTCTCAATACCCATGCCATCGAGCTCGACGGGATCGAGGCAGTAGCTACTCCGGTCGAGGCTGTCGACCACATCGAGGGCGCTATCGATCGTCGGGAGTGCTAGCGAGTGTTCGAAACTAATCGTCCAACCAATCGACGAAGCCACCCTCGATCAACGTTTGAGCCTGCCTGTCGATATACGCCGATTGCATTCCCCAGATAGCCTCCGTGAGTGGGACGCCAGCGGCGACAGCCTCGCGAACATGATTATGCTTCCAGCGAGCCGGTGTCATCGTGCGGTCGAGGCGCTCGCGAAGTGGCGCAACATAATCTCTGGCCTCGTCTGCGGAAAGCCCAGCCAATTCAAGTCCATCACGTGCGAATTCGAGGAGTTCGTCACCGATGCGGTCGATCGAGCGGGTTTCCGACCCATCGACAGTCCGCCAGACCAAATCTGCCTGCAAGCCATCGCGAGTTGCTGCATAGAAGTTCTGTCGGGCCCGGTCCCAGTCGAGTGATCGGATCGGATGCTCACGCCGTGGCAGGCTCTCCATCAGTCCGGCGAATACTGCTTGGAAGGCCACAGCGTCACGGATGGTCGGCTGCCCCGGCAGCGGCCGAAACTCGATGCGGGCGTTCGCAGCCGAGCGACTAGCACCCTCGAATACCGGGCGGATCCACCGCCAGTAGCTGCCGTGTTTGTGGCGGAAATGGGCAAAGCGGTCGTCGAATCGGGTCCCCGTCTCGACCCGCATCGGGACAATACATTCATCAGCGGCGATATCGTCAATGGCCTCCTCGACGGTGTCGAAGTCGGGTGGAAAGCACACCTTGTCTGGCCGATCATCCGTCGGATTCAATACCGATTCAAAGACTCCAATCCGGTGCTCCATGTGTGCTTCCTCGAGGATGGTTCTATCATCGACGTCGTCATAGCAGTCCGGGGGAAAGAACGGGGCATTGACACCGAGTGCCAGCAAAGGGCCGGCGACTCGGAGAGCATATCGGAAATACTCCGGGAGATCCGGGGCATGTGGAACCTGATAATGGGGTTGAATCGAGGTGATGAGGCTCTCGGGCATCACCGTCTCGGCCTCGAGTGTAACATTGGGAGCATCGATCCGGAACCCAGCTGGATATCCGGAATTCGCCATCGCGTGATAGCGGACGCTATCTGACATGTTCGTCGCGATCCGGATGCCGTCCTGTTCGATGCTATCGGTGAGATAATTGGGCGCCGTCTCCCCAGTTGGTGGAACGGTCCAGATGCCGTCGGAGATGAGGCGGATGTCCTCAGCAGCGGTCTTTTCCAATGCTGGCCCGAGATTCGCTCGCAGATCCGCCGCTTGGGCAGTGAGGCCATATGCCGACAATGGTTGGGGCCGGGTCTGCATCTCGGCATTGTGGAGACCAAGTTCTTTTTCGAAGCCGATGAGGTCCAGCAGACCGCGGTTAACGCGCCTTAGGGCATCCGTACGGTCATCGGCAGCGTAGAGTTCGAGTTCCAGCCCGACGATTGCTTGTGCATTGTCGAAGGTGCCGTCATGAACCTCCTGTTTGAGGTCCGCGGCTTCATCGCGGGCCCGCGCCTCGAAGGCCTCGGCATCGACATCGAGGGCCTCTCGCACCCGCGCTGCGAGTTCGGTGCCCGACATTCGAGCGGCGTTTCCCGGCCCAGCCGTTTCAACCCGATGGCTTACGGTGCGGATACCGGCACGACCGTCACTGGGCGTCTGGCCGACGCAAGCAGTGCCTGCACCGTCGATCCGGGTGGATCGCCAGCTGCGGCTGGATCACCGCGGACGGCACCGATGAGAATGCTGTCCGCATCCACGTCGTCGGCCACCGTCAGGATGCTCTCAACGGGATCATCAGCGCGCGTCTCGATGTCGACTGTCGGTTCGATAAGGCGCGTCCGGGCAACATTACCGGCATCGTCGAGGTCCCGTTCCTCGATATCTGGTTCGAGGACTCCCAGCACCACAACTGCATCATCGGCATCAAGCCGTGCAGAGAGATAGTCACACGCTGCCGCAGTAGTGTGAACTGACGCCGAGGCCACAAGCACTGTTGTCATTGCATTCGCGAGGAAGCTCACCCCGGTAGGCGTTTCGACCGATAGTTTCAGCACCGGTGCGATCGATGCCAGATCGTGCGCCTGGAAAACACATTTCTCCCCGTGGAGGGCGTCGGCCCGACCACTGAACGCCGACTATGGGACGCAGGCGTGACTCATTGGGAGGATTTTGATGGTTCTGTCCTTGGTCCGACGCGAGGTGAGCGAATCAGCTCCTTCATCGATCGCGGCGTGAAAGCCCTCGATGCCGGCGAGATTGATTTCTTTGATGAGCGATTGCCATCAGCTGAGCACTGGCGCTACTGGCGCAATTTTCGTGACAAGGCGGTGGCCGTCGACATCGAGACCACAGGACTCGATCCAGATCGGGCGATGGTGACAACAGTGACCGTTCGACAGGGAGATGATGTCCGGACCCTCGTTCGTGGCGATGACCTCACTGGAGCATCCCTTAGAGAGGTCTTCGATACAGCTGAACTCCTCATTACCTACAACGGCAAGCAGTTCGATGTCCCGTTTTTGGAGAGCGCGTTCGATGTCGATCTGAATCACCCACATCTCGATTGTATGTACGTGGCCCGAGCTGCGGGTCTGTCAGGGGGACTGACTGAAGTCGAACGTACGCTGGGTCTCGAACGTAGGCTTCCGGAGGTCGACGGTCGGGACGCAGTCCGCCTCTGGCATGCTCACGAAGCCGGCCACGATGGTGCGCTGGAGCGCCTGATCCGATACAACCAAGAGGATGTCCGACACCTGCCGACAATCCTCGACCGGGCGGTCGAGCGTCTCACGCCCGAGCCATTCCTGGACACGTGAGCGGGGTCTATAGTCTGGTCGTCAGGTTGGATGCTGCGGTGGCGATTTCCGTCGGTGCGCTCGGCCACCGGAGGCTCCCGGCCGGCGGTTACGCATACATCGGAAGTGCACAGGGTGCTGGCGGCTTCACTCGACTCGAGCGCCACAGAAGCGTCGCGGCTGGTCAGCTGGACACGACACATTGGCACATCGATTATCTGCTTTCAGACCCAGCCGCGAGTGTTGCCGGAGATCTCAGAGTCCCGGATGTTGCGGCGGAGTGTCGCCTGGCCGCTGCGCACAATGGGATGGCGATAGCTGGCTTTGGATGTTCGGATTGCGACTGTGACTCGCACCTGTTCCACTATCCGGACGTGAAGCGGGCCTTGAATGGCGCCCGACGAGCACGGGCCACCTTCCTTCAGCGCGAGACTAAGCGATAGCACCGGCCAGGATCGTCTCCAGTCGCCCGTTCGGTATAATAGATCGCGTCCTGGGCAATCAGAGGCGCACTTGTGGGATATCCAACGCCCTCTATGGTCCACGTTGGACGCGCTGTAGTGTCGTTCACGGCGTACAACCGATCGGTGTAGGAGCCGACAAGGACGTGCCGGGGAGTGGCCGTCAGCGCGCCGATCAACCAGCCGTCGGTATCATACGCCCAGAGAGATTCGCCAGTATCAGCCGAGAGGGCATAGACAGCGCCGTCTTGAGAACCAATGTAAGCCGTCCCACCTGGATCGATTGCCGGCGCAGTCATCACAGCGCCGCCGGTTTCGTAGGACCAGACCTCCCGGCCGTCTTTGAGATCGACCCCGTATATCGTGTTATCCCAGGAGCCAAAGATAGCAAGCCCATTCCAGACGGCAATGGGGGCCTTGATCGGGCCACCTGTCTCGAATGACCAAGCACGCTCTAGCCCGGGGAACGTCCACGCATACACCCGTCCGTCATTCGAGCCGACGACCAGACGGTCGGCATCCCGGTCTATGCCAATGGTCGAGTGCGGGTGATCAGTCGGGCGATCGTCACCCCAGAGCTGACGCCCTGTGGCGGCGTCGACGGCGGCCACGCTGCCCGACGGCGGCATCACGTACTCGACGGCGATGTATACCACGCCCGCGAGGTAGGTCGGGCTGGATCCGATAGCATCGCCGAGCGGACGTCGCCATAGCCGCTTGCCATCAGCGAGATCGAAGGCATACAAAGCGCCATCGTATGCGCCGACGTAGAGCGCGCCATTTGCGATGGCAGGCGTTCCGTGGATGCCACGGGCCGTCGGCTCGACCGCGGTCGTCCATCGTACCGTTCCGTCCGGAGCGATCCGCCGGATGCGACCCGTATCACCACATACGACAATATCTCCGCTTGGGAGCGGCATGGGGGAGGATTTGGCGGCGGTGTGATCGCCACGGTTCACCGGTATCGACCAATCGACGCGGACCGACTCCGGGATCTCTCGGTCGACATATCCGAGATTCCTGATACCGCCCTGAAACTGTGCAAACGCTCGCGTGTCCGTTTGGCGGTCGGCTAGTGGATCGAACTGTGTCCGCCGAGTGGGCGCGGCGACACATCCTGCGAAAATCCCCGCGGCAGTTCCGAGGACGGCCCGTCGTGACGGCATCTGGCCGCCATTTCGCGAGGGGATGCAAAAGCAACAGGATCGAACGGGCTACGGCCCGTACGATCGTCAAGCATGCAGTATATATCGTCACGCGACACCCCAGAGGGCCGCGATTCCAAGCACAGTTACGATGGCCAGGAGCGCCTGGAGCGGTGCGCCGGCTTTGAGATAGTCGGTGAATCGATAGCCTCCCGGTCCGTAAACCATCAAGTTGGTTTGGTAGCCGACAGGCGTCATAAACGCCGTCGAGCCGGCGAAGGTGACGGCGAGGGCGAAAGCGAAGGGGCTAAGGCCGGTAGAGACGGCGACATCGACGGCGACTGGGATCATGAGGACGACACTTGCGTTATTACTCACGACGTTGGTAAGGCCGGCAGTGAATAGGTAGAACACCCCGAGCAGTATGAGGGGATGTGCACCTCCGACCGTCCTCACGACATGTGCGGCGAGGAAGTCCGCGGCGCCGGTGCCTGTCATCGCGAGGCCGAGCGGGATGAGACCGGCAAGGAGCACGATGACGTCCCAGTCGACAGCGTCGTAGATTTCACCAGGTCGAAGGCAGCCCGTGGCCGCCATCGCGATGACACCGCCGAGTGCCGACATGACGATGGGGGCGAGGCCAAGCCCAGCAACGCCGACGACGGCAGCAACAATACCGAGCGCGAGCGGCAGCTTCTCACGCCGATAGGCTGGAAGATCGAACCGGCCCGCGACGATGAAGTTACGGTCTGCGGTGAATCGTCTGATAGTATCTTCAGTTGCCTGGACGAGGAGTGTATCCCCGCCCCGGAGCGGGCGTTCATCCATCCGAGCGTGGATGATTTCACCCCCACGCCGGATCGCGAGGACGGAGGCATCGAATCGTTGGCGAAACCGCAGTTCCGCGAGCGTTTGGCCGACGAAGCTGGCGTCCGGCGCGATAACCACCTCCATGAGGTCCTGTTCCTCGGGTTCCTCAAGCTCCTCATCATCGGCCGTCAGTGTTTCCTCCGGGACGGGTGCAAGATCCGGGGCGAGCATGAGGCCCTCAGCTTCGATGAGAGTAACTAGGTCCTCGCGGTCGGTACGAAGAACGAGGACGTCACCGGTTTGGATCTCCATCCGCGAAAGTGGCTCAGTATGGGCCCGCCGGTCACGAATCAGCTGGACGATATCAACATCGACATCGAGGCCGGCGAGTGCTTGCTCGACCGTGCGACCTTCGAATGCGGAGCCGGGCTCGACGGAAACCTCGGTTAAGTATTCCGCCATATCGAATTCCGTGGTAAGATCTTCACGGGCCGCGATACGTTCAGGGATCAGACGATGACCGATCAGGAAGAGATAGGCGCCACCGACAACCAATACAATAAGCCCGAGCCCGGTGAATTCGAACAAAGAGAAGGCCTCGTAGCCCATCTCGGCATAGACATCGCTAGCGAGCAAGTTCGTTGATGTCCCTATAAGCGTCAGCGTGCCCCCCATCATCGCCGCAAATGAGATTGGCATGAGTAGCTTCGATGGCGAAATACCCGTCCGATCGGCGAGTTCACCAACCATCGGGATCATCACGGCGACCACAGGTGTATTGTTGATGAAGCCAGCTGTGCCGCCGGAGAGCCCGAGCACTGCCAGCAACTGCTTGCTGTAGCTACTTCCCCACCGCTCGGCGATCGCCTGTCCGACCACGCTGATGAGGCCGGTCCGCCGGATCCCCTCACTCAGGACGAACATGGCGAGTACGGTGATCGTCGCCGTACTGGAGAAGCCAGAAAGCCCCTCGGTGACCGATATACCCGTCCATTCCCCGAGCGCGACGAGTGCTACGACCACCCCGATGGCCGTCACGTCAATCGGGATCGGCTCGAGTATGAAGAGGAGGAGTGCGGCGGCAACGATGCCAAACACCACCACCATTCCAGTGGTGAGGGGCGGGGCAGCCGTCGCCAGGGCGACGGCAAGGCCGGCACTCATGCCGGGCAATCCGCAGGGCGGTGGGATAAGCGCGGTGAAGCTGGTCGGCCAGGTTTTTCTGCGCCGCCACAGACTGGTATCCATGGAGTATGTCGACATCGAGGAGGCAGCACAAACCGGGCGAAGTGCGGACAAGCGGGCAGGATTAACCGAGGCGCTCTCACTCTCCGATGCGGCGATCAATTATTACGAGCTTGGGCCAGGGGACGGCTTCTCTGGCGGTCTCCATACCCACACCGATCAAGAAGAGATCTTCGTCATCCTCGAAGGTACCGCGACGTTCGAGACAGATACGGATACTTTTGAAGTCAGTGCGGGGGAGGCGGTCCGGTTTGCCCCCGGCGAATACCAGACCGGTCAAAACGAGGGAAACGAGCGGGTCCGTGGTCTCGCAATCGGTGCGCCACGTGAGCAGGGCGAGACACGTTCGGCGGTGAAATGCCGGGAGTGTGGGGCTGAGTATCATGTCGTCAGGTGGGACGGGGACCAGCTACACTTAGACTGCCCAGAATGTGGGCACAGCTTCGCACCCTGATTCAGCTTTTCAGTAATCATCGGCCAAAGGGATCGGTGTATTCCCTCTGCTCCTAATGTTTGGTACAGGGGTCTCCGGCTGGGATTGTATGTGGAGATGATCGTCGTGTAGTTGGCTATATACGCCTCAAAAGCAGCAGCAAGTCAACCGAGATCTCCAGAGTCCTCCTAGTTAGAGTCTTTCCACCGGCCGGGCAGGAAATTACTGTGATCCAATCGATCCTCCGTCGAATCAAAACCGGCGAAACAACGAGCGATAGTGCTGATGACCACCGCGCCGGTCTGTTCCAGTGTCCAGACTGCCACGAGACGTTCATCAGCATGCACCTTGAGGTCTGTCCAACCTGCCGATCCCCGGTTGAGGCGATCAAGACCGAACGGGAGCTTGGATATGAGTAGGATGGTCGTGTCCCCAAATAAATGAATCAGGACTCGATGATTTTCGCATGAGCACGCTCCCGATATGTCTTTCGAGCGGGGACACTATGAATCTCGTCGCGACGAACGTCATATGCAGTTAGTCTACCTCCATACACGCAGCCAGTATCGAGGCCAATAGCGGCCTCACCGAGATATGGATCCTCGAGTACGGTATGGCCGAAAAAGATCCGGGGACGGCCGCTATAGAGATCGAACCAGAACGGACCCCCATAACCGTTCCCAGGCGGGATCGCACGCATTTCTAACAGATCAGTAGGATCGTGCTCAACGAAAGGGCGGTTTGGGTGCACCCCGCCATGAACGACAGCACCCCCCTCCCAAGAGACCGCAAGCGGTAGATTCGCGAGTTGCTCTTCTACTGCGGAAGCCCATGTCGGCGTTACAGACCCGTCAAGCACCTTGGCCTCATTGTTGCCACGAACGCTCACTGCATTCTCTCGATCGGTGATGAACTCCACCACGCCGCGACTATCCGGTCCCTTCCGGACGAGATCGCCGACAAACACTACAAGGTCAGTGGGGCTGGGCGCGATCCGAGTCCAGAGAGCCCGTAATTCGTCGATACAACCGTGGACGTCCCCCACTACGTAGAGGTCATCGACCCGTTCAAGGTCAATACGTTGATGGAACGGCTCGATTTCTGGGCCAAATCGCACCATGTCGGCGTCGCGTCGGTCGACAGTTTCATTCGGCCGTGACTCAGCCCGTCCATCCTCCATACGGAGATCTGGGTTTCGAATGGAAAAGGCATTGCTAGGAGATCACTCCGTGAGACAGTATTGCTATGGAGATCGCCCGGATTCACGTGCATCCTCCATGAAGATTTCCTGGGCGCTTCGGCCTGACTCATCATCGCCAGGCGTACGCTGGACATACTCCCCGTCAGACTGGAGCTCCCAGGCGTTGCGATTGTCGGCCAGGCAGGTCTCGAGTATTTGATCGAGTCGGTTTTGAAGCCGCTTCTCCAGGATAGGTGTGACAGCCTCGACGCGATTGTTCAGGTTGCGTTCCATCCAGTCGGCAGATCCGATAAAGTACTCTGGCTCGCCAGCATTTTGGAAGCGGAAAATCCGAGAATGTTCAAGAAACCGGCCGACGATACTAATGACATCTACAGTATCCGAGATCCCCTCGATACCTGGGCGAAGACGGCATATATCACGAACGATCAAGTCAATGTCGACGCCAGCCCGGGAGGCCGCGTATAGCTCACCAACAATGCCAGGGTCCTCGAGCCGATTGACCTTCGCCGTAATCCTGGCATCACGGCCCGCCTTGGCGTGGTCTGCCTCTCGTCTAATGAGGTCGACGAATCGCTCCCGCATATTGCCGGGTGCGATCAGCAGCTCACGATATTCGTCATGCAACGCATGGCCAGTGAAGTAGTTGAACAATTTGACCAAATCTTGACCGATATCCGGGTCGGCGGTGAACAACCCGAGGTCCTCATACCGCTTTGCCGTTTCGGAGTGGTAGTTTCCAGTGCCGACATGGGAGTACAGACGTACATTATCGCCTTCTTCACGGACCACCAACGTGGTCTTGGTATGTGTCTTGTATCCGATAGTGCCGTAGGCGACGTGGATTCCAGCTTCCTCTAGCTTTTTCGCCCACTCCAGGTTATCCCGCTCATCGAAACGCGCCTTGAGCTCAACCATCACCGCCACCTGTTTCCCTTCATCGGCGGCGTTGATGAGGCTCTGAATGATTTTCGAGTCGCTCGCGGTTCGGTAAATGGCCGCTTTGATTGCGAGTACGTCCGGGTCATGGGCTGCCTCATCAATAAACCGGCCGACAGTGTCCGAGAAGGAATGGTAGGGGTGATGGACGAGTGCGTCCTGGGCCCGTATCTGTTCGAAGATCGGCCGCGGCTCCTCGCCACGGGGACGGCTGAGGTCTGGGTGGGGCTGTGGTGTCCACTCGGGATATTTGAGGTCCAGTCGCTCGACGTCGGTGATGGCCATAAGGTCAGAAAAATCGAGCGGAGCTGGCAATCGAAATACTTCTCGGGTGTCAATATCGAGCTGGGTAGACAACACATCGAGAATGCGATCGGAGGCGGTCTCTTCGACCTCGAGCCTGACGATCCCAGCAAACCGCCGCTCTTCCAGCACTTCTTGAACCATCTCAATAAGGTCCTCGGCGACTTCCTCTTTCCGGCGAACCTCGGCGTTACGGGTCACGCGGAACGTCGTCGCCTCCAAGATTTCGACATTTGGAAATAGCAGGTCAAGATTCGCCGTCACGAGCTGTTCCATAGGGACGAAAATAGTTTCCTCACCAACACGGACAAACCGTGGGCGGTTTTTCGGTATCTTGACCCGTGAAAACGTCGGCTCTGGTGCATCATCCGCGCGTGTGAGGATACCAAGTGACAACGAGAGATTCGAGATGTGTGGGAATGGGTGGGCTGGGTCGAAAGTGAGTGGGGTGAGCGTTGGCAGGACCGATGTTTCGAAATAGTCATCGAGGTCGTTACGTTTGCCGCGTTCGAGGGCGTCGTAGTCAACGATTTCAACACCTGCCTCAGCTAGTGCTGGGCGGAGTTCCTCGTGATAGGTCCGGGCTTGCTGTTCGAGGAGTGGTCCGATCCGTTCGAGCACCTCCCGCCACTGCTCCACCGGCGTTCGGCCATCCGGCGTCGTTTCGGTAACCTCTGCCAGAATCTGTTGCTTGAGTCCTCCAACGCGCTTCATCACAAACTCGTCGAGATTGTCAGTCGTGATTGCGAGAAAACGAGCCCGCTCTAAGAGTGGATTACGCTTGTCGGTGGCCTCGTGGAGAACCCGTTCAGTGAATGCCAGCTTGCTGAGCTCTCGGTTGAAATAAAGGCTCTCGTCGGTTAGCTCGAGATCTTCTGTGTGCTGATCGCTCATCCGAACGTCCCCAGTGTTGGCCGGCGGATTCGGTCGTCTCGTCTCTGGGCTGGCACCTCCACCCCATACCCGTTGCTATGTTTGCTATAGATCGTTCAGGAGAGATATGAATGGTATGGAACGGTCTATGGACTCTCAATTCCCCACGCGTTCGTTTGGCGCGTGTTCCTGAACGAGTGCTGCAACCGCACCCCAGTTTATCGGCGGATTGAAAGAGCTCAGTTCCGCATCGAAAGTGTCGAGACGATCCCCATATCGGTCTCGCCAATCGGGCTGACTAGCGGTCGCAAGCCGTTCGCCCACCGCCCGATAGCGTTCACGAAGGGTCGCGAGCCGATCACCAAACTCGCTATCTACGTCAGCTTCGGGCCAGGCGGCGAGCGCATCGTGCTCGTTCTCAAGGTCGGTGAGGAGTAGCCGGATCAGTCGGTGGTTTATCATGGCAGTGGCCCAGTTTCTTCCATCCCTCATCGCGTTTCCCGATTCGATTTCACTCGCTGTCTCTTCGACACTATCCAGACGAGCGGCGACGGCATCTGCATCCTCATTAAGCTCTGCGAGGCGTGTGTCCGAGTCCGTTGCCCAACGCTCGAAGGACTCAAAATCCTCCCGGAGGTCCTCGATTCGTCCATGAAGGTCCCGTGCCGACCATTGCGTATCCTCTACACGCCGGGCTATTTCTAGGACATTTGCAGGATCGCGTGCGTCATTAACGAGAGCGTCAAGTCGGTTGAGTAGGGCATCTAGATCAGCCTGAAGGGTTCGGTAGCGTTCTTCGAGCTGGTCGAAACGTACCCGAACTACATCGAGATCACAAACCGGTTCAGCGGCCGTCCGAGCTGACTCGCGGGCATCCTCGACTAAGTCGAGGCGGTTTTCGGGGGTTGCAACATACTGGGCGGTCTCACCGACGGCTGCATTGATAGCGGATCGCGTAACTACGCCGTCATCAGTGACCGTTTCGAGCGTCGACCGTGTCTGCTCAGCATCGACATCAGCTTCCCGGTCAAGGACCTTCTCAATAGCCGCGTCCAGCTCCATCCCCAGAATCGGGTCGGCTGCATCGGTCATGGCCGGCTGTCGTCATCGGGCGACCAACTACCTAACGGGCCGGTCTATGTTCGTCACTGTATACCACCCTATACATCTGAGGCGTATGAACCCAGGGGTAGACGACAATGCACTCGGGTACCGGTATTATAAACCGCTTTATCCGGCCCTCAATGAGCGTCATATGATGGCGGACGAGCCAAGCAAATTCGAGGGCGTATCGCGGCGTAAGTTCCTCGCGGGTGCCACTGCGGCGGGTGCGGTTGGCCTCGCCGGCTGCGGTGGAGGTGGCGATGGTGGTGACACCGGTGGGAATGGCGGTGACACTGGTGGGAATGGCGGTGACACTGGCGGCAATTCGACGCCAATGGAGGAGGGACTGGATACGACGCCGCTTACTGCCGACGGTTCCTCAACCGTCTTCCCGATTGCGAACGGTGGCGCGACGGTCTGGGGATCGAATCCAGAGGCAGGCGACCAAGACTATTGGCTACCTTCGAATTGGGATGATATCTACACAGAGGATATGAGATTAGCGGATTATTTTGCAAATATCTACGGGTACGAGCCAACCGGCGAGCGCTCGAATCCGCCATTCCTGGTGAATGTTGCTTTGTCCCACTCGGGAACCGGTGTGGAGGCTGTCGAGTCCGGTCGAGTCGATATTGGAAACTCGAGCGGCCGAGTCCAAGACGAGCTGGATCGGGATTCGTATGAGGACTTCATTAACCACGTCGTTGGGGTGGATGGTCAGCCGATCGCTGTGAGTTCCGAAATCTACGACGCCGGGGTAACAGGAATCACCTTGGAGGAACTCAAGCAGATCTACCAGGGAGAGATCACAAACTGGTCCGAGGTCGGTGGACCCGATCGTGAAATCCTCGTGCTCGGACGCGCAGCGGGGTCCGGGACATCCACCGCCTTCCGTGCCAACGTATTCGGCAACCCTGACATCCAACTCAGCGCGATCCAGAACCGGTATGGGCAGAACCAGCAGCTTCGGACGGCCATCGCCAATGCCGACAATGCAATCAGCTATATCGCACTAGCATTTATCGATGAACCCGATGCTGACGATGCTCAGGTTGTGCCCATCTCATTAGAAGTCGAGGGTACCACTTACGAGTACCGTGGCGACCCCGGACTTGGCGCGAAAGCGTATCCGCTCTCCCGTGACCTGCATATGTATACGTGGGAAGACACGAGCATCAAAGAGTCGGCGTTCATCAACATGTTCCTCACTGACTACGGGCAAGAGGTCCACGTAAGAGGTAACAACTACTTCGGCATCGGCCCGAGTCGTATCGAGACTCAAAAGAAGAACCTCGCGGAGCCGCCAAATGGCTTCCCGATGATGCAGTGATAATATAGCTCCTCATTCCGAGTCGAAGCGTTCTTCGATTGGGTCCTCAACAACCACACTAGATGTCCGCCGGGACGCAACTGCGCAACGCCCTGTCGCTCGACACTACCGAGTTCGCAGTTTGGGGAATCGGCGGCATTTCGCTTCTTGCCGCATTTGCACTGTTCATGCTCGGTTCCACACTCACGATCGTGCCCGTAATCCTGTTCGTGGGCACGGCAGCCGTGGGGTGGATTCGTGTGCAATCGGCCACGGCACGCGGACTGAGCATTTTTACTACGTTGGTCACGGTTGTGACCTTCGGGCTGATCATCTTCTTCCTAGTGCGTGAGGCGTGGCCAGCGTTCGAATACGAGGGGTTGAGCCTGCTTTTCGACTCAAGCGCGACCTGGCAGTTTTCCCAGACGGGGGAATCGAACTTTACCCTGCTCCCGATGATGTACGGGACGCTTGCAACAACTTTGGTCGCAACCGCAATTGCAGCGCCGCTCGGCATCTCAGGTGCATTATTTATCAGCGAGATGGCACCAAACTGGGCCCGAGAAATCGTCAAGCCGGGTGTGGAAATTCTGGCTGGCATTCCATCTGTCGTCTATGGGTTCATCGGATTCGTCGTGCTCAATCAGTACATGTATGAGAACATGGGGCTCGCGGGGTTTGGGAACTTCTTCATAGTTGGTGTGGTTATCGGCTTGATGGCGCTCCCGACGGTTGTGAGCGTGGCCGAGGACGCCGTGGCCGCTGTGCCGGACGCGATGAAAGATGGCTCCATGGCAATGGGCGCGACGGACTGGCAGACCATGAAGAGCGTTACCATTCCGGCTGCGTTTTCGGGTGTCTCCGCGGCAGTTCTTCTCGGAATCGGGCGGGCAATCGGGGAAACGATGGCCGCGACGATTATGCTGTCGCACGTCAAGAACATTCCCGAGCCGTTGTACGATATCTTCCAGAACGGTGAAACACTCACGAGTGTCATCGCATTTGAATACGGCAATGCGGGTCGGCTACAGCTCGACGCCCTGTTCGCGGCTGGCGTCGTCCTCTTCATTACCGTCATGTTTCTCAGCATCGGATCGCAGATCATCGAGCGGCGAATGGAGAAGAAGCTGGGAGGTCAAGCATGAGTACGGAAACCCGTTATCGGTTGGTAAAACAGGAATCCTCAGGCCTTGAACGAGCGGGGACCGCACTGGTCGGATTCGCGTTCGCGGCGTTCGTTTTCAGCTGGTCGACAGTGTTCCAATGGATCGGCATCGAAAGCTCGATCTTCGGGATTGCGGTGGTCGACTGGTTCGCCGTCGTACTTCTCACGATGGGCGGGGCGACCATGGGAGTGGGATTGGCATCGCGGGCCGGACTCGTTGAGTCGACACCAAGTCAGGAAGCGGGGCTAATTCCCGGCATCATATTCGGCCTCATCGGCATGGGCTCGGGCTTCTTTATCGTGGCTGACTGGTTAGGGCTGGGTCCATGGCCGGGGCTCGTCGCCGGTATTGGCATTGGCGCGGGCACACTCGCGGTAACGGTCTTTCCACGTGAGGACATCGGCTCGACACTGGTGCCCGGCGGGTTCGTGGTCATCCTTGGGGGCCTCGTCGCAACTGACGTTCTCTCGATCGGGTGGTCGTTCGACAGGCCGCCGCCGACCGGCTGGGAGCTCGACGCGGTGACCGGCCAGGACGACGACGCCGACGGCGGCGAGGACGAGAAAGCCCGCCTTCGCGGCGAAGTG
>JBDGPQ010000061.1:35099-39738 GCA_042219595.1 Haloarculaceae archaeon | reverse complement strand
CGATCCGACGTGGTGGTCAATGACCTTCTTTGGCTCGTGGACGATTCCAATAACGACATCAGTCGTCTCACTCCTGGTCGTATGGAGCGGTGGAAAGGCCCGGAGTGGGTTCGGCACATCCGGGCGCCAAACCGGTGCGTTCGCACTTATATCGATGAATGCGTTCGCAATGCTCGCTGTCCTCGGGCTTGTTGTTGCCTGGGTTGTATTCAAAGGCGCGCCAATGCTCCTTGAAGGTGCTAGCGTGCTTGGCGGATCGCTCGCGCTCGGACCCTTGTCTATCCCCTGGCCGGAGGTGCCATTTATCATGAACGTCACGGGGAGCATATACGCGGATATTCCTGGCGTGCTCCCGGCGATCATGGGGACCGTGTGGTTGGTGATCGGTGCCGTCTTGTTCGCCGTGCCGCTTGGTGTCGGCGCTGCCGTGTTTCTGACCGAATACGCAGAGGAGGGACGGTTAACGGATATTGTGGAGATTGCGACCAACGGACTCTGGAGCACACCATCCATCGTGTTTGGCTTGTTCGGATTTGCCTTTCTGCTCCCACGCTTCGCTGACGGTGGTTCAAATATTCTCTCCGGACAGCTCGTGCTTGGGTTCATGCTGCTGCCGCTGGTTTTGATCACATCGCGGGAAGCGATCCTGGCCGTTCCACAAGACCAGCGTGACGCGAGTGCCGCGCTTGGGGTAAGTCAGTGGGACACGATTCGTAGCGTGGTGCTGCCCTCGGCGGCGCCAGGCATCGTCACGGGAGTGATCCTGGGCGTGGGGCGAATCGCAGGGGAAACGGCGCCGATCCTGCTGACGATTCGGGCAGCGAACTTCCCTCGAGACGTTCCGGGCGTCCTGGAGAGTTTCCGGTTCACGGCGAGTCCCCCATTCGTCGCAAACGACGCGTTACTACAGGGTGCGTCAGCACTGCCACTCCAATTATTCACCACAATTAGTGCCGGTCAGTCGCCACGACCGGAGCAGTACACCCAGGCAGAATTCGGCTGGGGCGTCGCACTGGTCCTTTTGTTGGTCGTCCTTGGCTTCTACGCCATCGGCATCGGCACTCGGATCTGGTTCAGGAGGCAAATCTCACAATGAGCAATACAGAGACAGAAACGGCTGAGACGACTGGCAGTACAGACGATGGACAGACAATGACCGTGGAGGGCGAGACCGAGGAAATCATCCAAGATCACTGGCGAGATTACCGGACAGACGCCAAGGCGAAGTTCGAGATCGAGGATCTCAGCGTCTGGTACGGTAATGAACAGGCGCTCCAGGATATTTCGATGACGATTCCCGAAGAAAGTGTGACGGCCCTCATCGGGCCATCCGGTTGTGGCAAATCGACGTTTCTCCGGTGTCTCAATCGAATGAACGATCGAATCAAGACGGCCCGTGTCGAGGGGTCCGTTAGACTTGATGGCGAAGAAATCTACCAAGATGGTGTCGATCTTGTGGAACTTCGCAAACGTGTCGGACAAGTCTTCCAGAGTCCGAACCCCTTCCCGAAATCGATCAGGGACAATGTGGCCTATGGCCCCCGTAAACATGGCCAGATCAGCACCGGTCTGTTCGCGCGTCTGACTGGCAGTTACGAGGAGGGGAAGGAAGAACAGATTGTCGAGCGATCACTCAAACGGGCGGCGCTCTGGGAGGAAGTCAAGGACCGTCTCGGGGACAATGCGATGGGGCTCTCGGGCGGCCAACAACAACGGCTCTGCATTGCTCGCTGCCTTTCGGTGAATCCCGAAGTTATATTGATGGACGAGCCAGCATCGGCACTCGATCCAATCGCTACATCACGGATCGAGGATCTCATCGCGGATCTCGCTGAGGATTATACGGTGGTAATTGTCACCCATAATATGCAACAGGCCGCGCGGATCTCCGACCAGACTGCAGTGTTCCTCACCGGGGGTGAACTCGTTGAATACGATGACACGGACAAGATCTTTGAGAACCCCGAAAGCCAGCGGGTAGAGGACTACATTACCGGCAAGTTCGGATAAGCATGCCCCGGAGCGCTTACACAGACCAGCTCGACGACCTCCGCGACAATGTCCTCGCAATGGGTGAGCTTGTTTTGGAGCGCTACGAAGCGGCACTTGACGCGCGGTTTGCGGGGGAGACCGCCCAGGCCGACAGCGTGATCGATGGCGACCGGGAGATCAATGAATTCTATCTCTCCATAGAGCGTGAGTGTATCGATCTATTCGCGCTTCAACAACCGGTGGCGAGTGACCTGCGTTTCGTTGCGTCGTCATTCAAGATCGTAACCGACCTCGAACGGATCGGTGATTTGGCAACGAACCTGGCGAGTCAGACGGGAAGCCCCAATACGGACCATCAATGCCCGTGAGATCGCGGCGGATGCTGGCGATATGGTTGCTGCAAGCCTGGAGGCATACGCTAACGACGACATCGGAGCTTGCTGGTCGATCGCCGAACGGGATGATGCACTCGACGATGCTTGCAAACGAGCCGGCGAAGCTGTTGTCAAACGGCTGATGGCCGAACATCCCGATGCCGATACTGAGGGGCTCGCAGCAGCGGCCTCCAGACAACTGTTGTTTCTCAGAGACGTCGAGCGTATTGGCGACCACGCCGTCAATGTTGCTGCTCGTACGTTATATATGGTCGAGCACGACGACTCACTGCTCTTTTGATGAGTCGCAATGACACTGAACCGGCGGTACGTAAAGTCCAGCGAACTGGCGGGTCGACGTTCACTGTCTCGCTGCCAAAAGAGTGGGCCCTAAGGCAGAATCTCGCAGCCGGGACGGAAGTTTATCTCTACACCTTCGAGGATCGACTCGTTGTTGCACCGGCAGAACACCCGGAGGCTGAAAGGCGTGTCCAGGTATTTGTCCACGATGTCGAATCAGATGTCATCGGGCGTGACATCAGGCGGGCCTATGCCGCGGGCGCAGATCATATCGTTGTGACCGCTGATGCAAAGCTCACGAGCGACCAGCGTCGCGCTGCAATAGAGGCCTTGACTGAGCTAGTTGGCTTTCGCGTTACCGACGAAACTGACACCCAAGTAGAAGGGAGGAGCGTACTCGACGCGTCATCGGTCTCACTCGAACAGACCGTTGCACAACTCAATCAGCATGTCATGGGAATGATTCGTGAGGGGGTCGCAGCAATTCTCGCCGGCGACATGGACCGTGGTCGGTCGACGATTGAGCGCGAAACAGAAGTCGACCGCTTGGTCGCTCTCGTAACTCGGCAATTCCACGGGGCACTCGTTCATGTCCACGAAATCGACCGAATCTCCGGCGACCGTGAACAAGCATATCGACATGTCCAGGTTGCACGAGCTCTTCAGATAGTCGCGGATGCGGCTGCGCGTATCGGGTTAGTCGCGGCCGCTGGGATGGATAAGCCCAATCGCGACGTGCGTGATGCCATAAAGGAGTGTGGGGACGCCCTGCGCGCACTCCTCCGTGCCGCATTGGGAGGCGACCGCGCTCAAGCGGCCAGTGAAACGGCAGTAGCAAGGGAGAAAATCGAGGGGATCGACAGGGCCATTTCGGATGCCGATTGCAATCAGGATGTCGGTCGGGTCCGTGAGGCACTTTCCATGGGAATCGAGGCCGCCGCACGAATCGCCGCACTGCGACTCGGCCAGGAATTCGATTAGGGAAGTGGGATCCAGACGGGACTGGGCAGCACGCCAACAAAGGCGAGTAGCGCGATCAGTGCGGACGTGACGACGATGCTCGCAGCTGGCGGATCCAAGTGAGTTTGCGACCGGGCGTACAATATGCGCTGAAGGATTTCGCCCGCGAGGCCGCCAAGAATCCCAAATCCGGCGCCGGCGAACAAAGCGAGTAGTAGCGGCACGTTCGCAGCCACTGATGCGGGTGTGAGTACATCTGGGCCGGCGAGTGCGAGAGCAACCGTGCTCGCGGGAAGGGTCATATGGTGAGTCACGGGGACCTTGGGCACACCAGCACAGAGCATTGCTAGTGTCACGACGCTGAGCCCGAACGCCATGAAGGGGCTGGCCGTGAGGTAGGCAATGTAAGCACCTAGAAGGCCCATCACGAGGCCAAGGCTCACGACTTCAGACCAATTGCGCTGGTATGGGAGCCAAGGGTCCGTCGCGGCCCCACCGTCAGTGCGCGGCATTCGGCATGACAATACCGACCAGCCGATGTTCGACCCAACAATATGGTAGCCAAACGCGGCCCGGTGAAGGAATGCTGAACCGACAACACCCAGTGCGACTGGATCGACAGGAAGCGAGAGTGCGCCTGATCCCAGAGCGATAAGATGACCGATGACACCGAAGGTCGCACCGACAGCGAGTATGTCCGGACGATTTCCGAGTCCCTCGGTGATGTCTTTCGGGTCCAGGGCGTCCTCCCGGCGTGCCGCATAGGCGAGCGCTGCGGCACCGCCCCCAAAGGCGACGTGGGGGCCAAGAACGACGCCGAACCCCACGAGTCCAGTGAGATCGGCCGGTGCAGGACTTGAAACCGACATCAAGTCGAGAAGTTCTCCGAGGATCACGAATAGCCCCGCCAGTGAGAAGGATGGTAATGCGCCAATGGAAGCGCCAAAGGCCCCGCCGGCGGCGGCGAGCAGAATCAACTCGAGGGAAAGGGAGAAACTCACGGGGTGGTAAGG
>JBDGPQ010000061.1:29007-35017 GCA_042219595.1 Haloarculaceae archaeon | reverse complement strand
GGATTTCTCGGACCCGGCTTAGGTCCTGTCCAGCCGGGTCTGGAAGGTCCCAGTTCCGCCGTTCGATCGCGGGGTCGAGCACCAAGCTCGAGCAACCCATCGTGGCGACAAAATCGCAGGATTCGAGCTCGTCGGTCGTAATCTTCCGGGGAACGCGTTCGGATATGTCGATGTCGACCTCGTTCATGGCCTCAACCACCGGCGTATGGACTGCATCGGCTGGGTTAGTTCCGCCGCTGAGAATCGTAACATGGTCCTCAAGACCTCGCTCCGCCGCTTCCTGTTCAGCAAAAGCCGCCGCCATCTGACTCCTCCCCGCGTTCTGCACACAGACGAAGGCGACCTGTAACTCGCTCATGCAGTGGCCTCCCGGGTCGCATCGAGGGCGTCAAATACTGCTTCAGACCGAGGTGTGGATTCATAATACCGCCAAGTCCCGTCTTTCCGGCGTCTGACAAGGCCAGCCTCCCTGAGATCTGCTAAGGCATGGCTAATTGCACTTTCGCTCACGTCGACCACCGGTGCCAGTTCGCAAACGCACAATTCATCGTCAGCGGTGACGAGTAACTTCGCAAGGCGGTATCGAGTCTCGTCTCCAAGGGCGCCAAGCGCGGCAGTATCCTTGTCGACGTTGGTGTCGGCCTCGGTGACATGCGCTTTTAGCCATGAGATCCGCTCCTCGACATCTCCCTCGTGGCAGGCTCCCACGCGTTCAGCAATTAGGCGCTCAAGACGATCCGACATACTTGTACATCTGTACATATGGTAAAGTACCTGCCGATTCAATATATATAGAAACAAGTGAGATACCCTACCAATCGAAGGAAATTATTAGAGAACCGGGAGCCCACCACCGAATGAAATGGCTTCCCGCCCGCCACTCGGCGAGCGTCGGCTTGAATTGATCTGCCGTGGCGAGAATACCGATCAACACGCGGCCAGGGTGCGTGCGCTCGACCAGGCGGGAGTGGTTGCAGATGCGACCGTGATAGTCTGGGGCGGTGAAATTGGGTTATCGAGCACGGCGCTTCGAACCCCGACCGGAAAGTGTATCCTCGACAAGCTCGCTGCCTTCAGGGCCTGGGCTACCGAGCAGGAAGGAACCATGGCACCATTCCTCGAAACGAGAACAGTAACTGGCGACGTCACTGGCGAAGCCTATACGGCGGTCCGTCCACCGGCGACCGTGCTCGCAGAGTATGTCGCCGACGAACTCGTGCATGTCGCGCCATATCGGAAGAATAGCATCGATTGCTCGGTCGCGGACCGGCTGGAACAGCTGGGGGCACCGATGCGTGAGGCGGAAGCGGTCGGCTCTGCCTAACTATACACCGAAAACTCGCGCCCGAATGCGAGGAAATAGCCAGTCCCAAGAAGTCCAATGAGCGTTGCAAGGCCAAACGCCAGCTCCGGACCACCACTCTCCCAGAGTAGGCCACCGATTGCGCCACTCGGGATGACGATTAGATTTCGCACTAGATAGTATGCTCCGGTGACCCGGCCGCCGGCTCCGGCCCTCGCTGGCCCGACGATTAGGGCCTTGTGAGAGGGGAGGCCGGCAAAGCGAAGACCAGAAAATGCGAAGAGCAATGCAAGCACGACCGGGTCAGCGGGCGCAAGGATCAGTAGTACGGGGAAGACAGCATATACCGAAAATCCAGCAGCTACGACTGGCTTGAGGCCGAACCGTTCAGCAGCCACAGAAACGGGCACCATACTCACAAGTGCGATTGTCATTTCGATTACAAGAAGCACGGAGAACAGCACAGGCGGCGCAAGGTAGACTCCAAGGACACGAGCATCGGCAGCGAGATGCCGAGTTACCACAATGATGAAGAAGACATACACCATGCCATTGGCAAAGCGGACGAGGGTATCACCGACCAAGAGCGGACGAAGCGGGTCGGGGAGTTGTCTGAGATCAGAGACGAGCTGCTCAATGCCCCGGAACGATTCACCCACAGTATCTTCGCTTGCGTCGTAGAAGACGTGCTGAACGATTGTCGCGGCGGCGCCAAAGCCGGCAGCAATTGCGATTACCCAGATAAAGCCCGGAAGAATGGTGCCACCGCCGCTAAATAATACAAAGCCTGTAAGGAGGAAGCCAAGCAGGAACGCAGACCGACGCACAGTCTCCGTGCTTGCGAATCCACGGGCGAGTCTGTCCGGTGAGACAGCCTGCTTGACAATGGCGAATGTGGCCCCGAGCCCGAGTGACTTCCACCCTTGAGCCAGTATCAGACCGACGAAGATCCACACCCACGGCTCGATCGTAAGTCCCGCTACATTGAGAGGACCGATCAAGGGAGCGAGGAGCCAAATAATGAAGCCGATCGTCGACAGGAGACCGAAGAGCGTCAACGCGAGGCGAGACCCGACGCGATCGGAAACGGCACCCCCGGGGTACGGAAAGATCGCACTAAGTAAATTCCCAGCTGAACCGTATACACCGATGATGAGGCTACTCGCGCCGAGAGCCGCAAGATAATCCGGCAGGAATCGGGTCGTCATTTGGAAGCCAAGGCTGAACGCGAACATCGCCACCGATAGGACCAGAACATCCCGTTCGAGGGCCAGTGCCTGCTGGATAGTGGCCCGCACACCGATCCCCTCGCCGGTGGTATCGGCCATCACTCATTCAACGATGTGGGGGGTGATAAGACACGCCCAGTCTCATGGTATATCGTCGGCATCATCCTCGACGTCCGCCAAGCGCCGCCGTTCCTTGAAGATCTCCTCCGGGCCGGGCGGAGTCATCAATACCAAGTGTACGAGGTCCCGCTCGGCCTCATTGCAGTGCCGGTGAGCAACGCCTTTCGGGATCACGACGACTGAATCGCTGCCGACGATATGAGCCTCGGAATCCGTCCGAAGCGTGAGCTCCCCCTCGAGAACATAGACGACCTCCATTGTTTCCTCTTTTGCGTGCATTTCGGAGGTCTGACCGGGTGGGAACCGGACACGAACACACGAAAACGAGTCGACGCCCTCATCGGGCCCAGCAACGAGATTCGTGAGTCGGCCGCGGCCTATGTATAGTTCCTGCTCGCTGGGTGCGTAGGTTTCTATTTCAGACACCATGGCGGCTTGATCATGCCGAGGTACATCCATATTGGGTATAGGCTGGTCGCGGCGGACCCTGCGCATCACCAGAACACTGGCTACACACGAGGGGAGTAACTGTCGACTCGGGGACGGGAGTCCCTCATACCGACGATCACAGCTATTGTGGCGAAGAATTGGTTCCCTGCCGTCGTGGGAGCCAACGCACACGAAATGCCTTCTTCATATTTCGATCTGCTCACGTGAGGAGAATGGAAACTGTTCGAAGAGAGGATCCTGCGATGTTCTGCGAAATGGTGACAGTAATGAAGTGGCCCTAATCGAGATCGAAGCGATCGAGAGTCATGACCTTGTGCCATGCATCGACGAAGTCTTCGACGAAGAGCTCCTCCCCATCCTCGGCACCGTAAGCCTCCGCAGTGGTGCGTAACCGAGCATTGGAGCCAAAAATCAGGTCATATCGCGTGGCTTCCCACTCCACCTCGCCGGTGGCACGGTCTCGCACTTCGAATATTTCACCCGCGTCATCGACCGGTTCCCACTCGTAGTCCATGTCCAACAGATTCTCGAAGAAATCGTTTGATAGCGTGCCCGGTCGATCGGTGAAAACGCCGCGGTCATCGTCTCCATATGTCGCGCCAAGTGCACGCATCCCACCGACGAGGACCGTCAGTTCAGGCACCGTTAAGTTCAATAAGTCAGCTTTGTCGACCAATCGGTCCTCTAGGGAGCCATTGAAATCGTCGAGTTGGTCGATCTCACCGACGTAGTTCCGAAAACCGTCCGTTCGCGGCTCGAGAACCTCGAATGAGTCCACGTCAGTCTGGTCCTGGGTTGCGTCCGTCCGACCCGGTTCGAACGGTACCTCAACGTCATATCCGGCTGCGTCTGCCGCCTCTTCAACGGCCGCGTTGCCGCCAAGCACGATCAGGTCGGCAAGGGAGACTTTCGTATTGTCAGTAGTGGACTCGTTGAACGAGGCTTGAATGCCTTCGAGTGTCTCCAGAACTGTTTCGAGTTCAGCGGGTTCGTTAACCTCCCAACTTCGCTGTGGTTCAAGTCGGATTCTGGCTCCGTTCGCGCCACCGCGCTTGTCGCTGTCGCGGTAGGTTGATGCTGACGCCCATGCGGTTTTGGCCAGTTGCGCAACGGTCAGCTCCGAATCGAGAATCTCCGCCTTGAGATCAGCAGCGTCGTCGTCATCGATCAGATCGTACTCAGCCTCGGGAAGCGGATCCTGCCAGATCATCACCTCGTCCGGGACTTCCGGACCGAGATACCGTTCTGGCGGGCCCATGTCACGATGGATCAGCTTGTACCACGCCCGGGCGAAAGCCTCGCGGAACTCATTCGGATTATCCTGAAACCGTTCGAGGATCTCACGATAATCGGGATCACGCTTCAGGGCGACGTCAGTAGTCAACATCATCGGTCGCTCTGTCTCGGACGGGTCCTGTGCGCCGGGCGCTGGTTCGATCGCCTCTTCGTTGACCGGTCGCCATTGCCAGGCGCCACCTGGTCCCTTATGGGGCTCCCACTCGTGATCCAGCAGATTGTCGAGATAGCCCATGTCCCACTGTATCGGAGCGTCCGTCCAGGGGCCCTCGATACCGCTGGTGATCATGCCAGGTACCTCGTCGAGATCATGGTCCCAACCGAGGCCCTGCTCCTCGATCGGGGCAGCTTCCGGTTCCGGACCTAGGTGTTCGTCGGGATCGTCGGCACCATGGACCTTTCCGAAGGTATGGCCACCGGCGATGAGCGCGGCAGTTTCCTCGTCGTCCATTGCCATCCGGTCGAATTCCTCGCGGATGTTTTTCGCGGACCCCTCGACGTCGGGCTCACCGTACGGGCCTTCCGGATTGACGTAGATCAGCCCCATTACCGTGTTTGCAAGGGGATCCTTCAGATTGCCAACCTCCTCATCATGGAAGCGGTCGGGCGATGTCGTCTCCCAATCCTCTTCCGGTCCCCACTCGGCGGCTTCGTTTGGCTTGAATTCGTCTTCGCGTCCACCGGCGAATCCAACCGTCTCGAATCCCATGGATTCGAGCGCTACGTTACCCGCAAGGACGATCAGGTCGGCCCAAGAGAGTTTCCGGCCGTACTTCTGTTTGACAGGCTGGAGCAGCCGACGCGCCTTATCGAGATTGATGTTATCTGGCCAGCTACTTTCGGGTGGCAGTCGCTGCAGGCCACCCGAGGCACCGGCTCGACCATCGAGTGTGCGATATGTGCCCGCGCTGTGCCATGCCATCCGGATAAACAACGGTCCATAATGACCGTAGTCCGCCGGCCACCACTCCTGGGAATCCGTCATCACATCCCTAATATCCGCCTTCACCGCTTCGAAATCGAGCGACTGGAATTCTGCAGCGTAGTCGAAGTCGTCGCCATATGGATTGGCGCCACCTGCATTGTCATCGAGAAGGTCGAGTCGCAATAGGTTCGGCCACCACTCTTGGTTAGACCACGGCATGGTAGCCGGGTTGCCCCTTAGCGCCTTAGCCTCTTCGAAGGAATTCTTCGCCCGACCCGAAGACTTCCAACCGAAAGAAAAAGTTCAGGGGTGGTTGACGGGGTGCCACTCGGGGAATGGGCGTTACTTGGCGAAGTCGATGGGCAGCTCGTCAAGCGTACTCTGGAGTGCGAACAGGATGCTCACCAGCCCGATGATGATCAAGATGACACCGATGATAGCCAGAATCGTACCGAGACCGAAAATGATCATCGCGACTCCGGCCGCCGTCGCAACCACCACCCACACCCAGAGCGCGATGTCGATCGGTTCGAGGTCCATATGGGCGTCCTCGGTAGAGAGTCATAAAGCTGCAGCGATGGCCGATCGCGACAACTTGAAGCGCCGGCCACTGCCATCCCGGACCGTGAGGGACGGGTCCCCGTTGGCTGTTCTAGGTGGCGCGTCAGTCGTGGCCGGCGCGGCGGC
>JBDGPQ010000061.1:295-28997 GCA_042219595.1 Haloarculaceae archaeon | reverse complement strand
ATCGTGCGCTACGGCACGGCGTCGCCGGACCTCGTGGCCGGCGCGGCGGCCGCGTATGAACTCGCTCCGGCCAGCGTCACGCCGCTCCTCCGGAATGACCTCGGGCTCGGTCCGGCGGCGGCCGGGCTCATTGTGGGTGTGATGTTCGGTACCGCAGTCGTATCCAGTGTCCCGCTCGGGATTGCAATCGACCGCACAGGTCCCCGGCGTACCATCGCGGCTGCTGTTGCCACGTTGCTGGTCGCTGGACTCTGGGGCTGGAAAGCCGCGACGGACGGCGATTACTGGATGTTATTGGCATCTCGGATTCTCGGCGGTATTGCGTTCACCGCGGCGTGGAATGCGGGAGTTATCTTGGTCGATCGCGCCGTTCCGGGAAAGCACCGCGCGACCGCTATTGGCACGTTTACCGCCAGTGCGACGGTCGGATTCGCACTCGGGCAGTCGGCCGGACCGCTCGTCGCCGCCAGGACTGGCTGGCCGGCAGTATTTATCGTATTTCCCGCGTTGTCACTGGCCGGACTGCTGCCGGTATGGATCGGGAGTCGAGAGCTCGCAGGCCCGGGCAGTGGCGGGGCCCCAAACCGGGCGGACCTTCGTGGTGTCTTGACGGCTCGGCCGGTATGGCTCCTCGGCGGAGTGTTATTCGCAGCCTATGTTCTGTACCTCTTCGTGAATACATGGGCGCCCTCCTACCTGACGGCAGAGCGTGGGCTTTCGCTCGCCGCGGCTGGTATACTGACGGCACTATTTCCCGCCATCGGTGCGCTATCCCGGATTAGCGGTGGGCTACTTTCGGATCGGGTGTTCGGTGGCCGTCGCCGGCCAGTCGTGCGCATGGCCTTCATCATCTCGGTGCCCGTGGTCGCCTCCTTCGCAGTGTTACCTGGACTTGCGCTCGTGATTGGCGCATTACTGCTCGGAGGGTACGCGATTCAACTCTCGATCGGTATCGGATTCGCCGCCGTGCGCGAATTAGTGGAGCCGTCGGTCGCAACGACGGCAGTCGCAGTGCTGACATCACTGGGATTGGCAGGCGCGTTCGTGTCCCCGGTCGCGGGCGGTGCACTCATCGGTGCCGTTGGCTATCCAGCGGCATTTGCAATTGCCGGGGGACTCGGGGGTATCGGTCTTGGATTTGCATGGCTACTTCCCGATACGTGACTATGTTGCGCCCTCGTGTTCGAGGAGGCGTCGTTTGAGGGCGAGACCGTCCGGCGATGAATACCCACACAGTCCTCCATCGCTCCCGATTACGCGGTGACACGGGACCAGGATCGGCGCAGGATTGCGGCCACAGGCTTGCCCGACGGCCACAGGCGCTGTTTCGAGGTCGGCTGCGAGCGCACCGTATGTTCGCGTCTCGCCGGCGGGAATCCTCCGCATGGCCGACAGGACTTCGCCGATAAACGGGGTCGGCGGTTCGACAGCCACATCGAAGTCGAGCCGGTCGCCCCGTTCATATTCGGCCAGCCACGCGCGGATTTGCTCACCCGAGGCGTCCACGCAGTCAGGGTCAATGCTGACGGCACCATCAAGAACGGTGATTTCCATGTGTCACAGCGTTGCCGCCGTATGGCAAGGCGATATCGGTTATGGTGGCAATCCGAAGACATCGAACACGACCAGCAGGTAATAGAGGGAGATGACCAGCATGATGGCACCAGTTCCCCGATTCACCAGCGTTCGGTGCCGCGTCAACACGGCGATGACCCGTTGACCAAGTGACTCCGCCACGAGCGCGAAGGCGAGTAATGGCGCCGCCATGCCGAGACCGAAGGCGAGGAAATTCGTCATGCTCTCGACCGGTGCAGTAAACAGAAAGGACCGCGCGAAGAAGATGGCGATAAACCCAGGGTTACAGGGCAGGACGATCGCGCCAAAAAAGGCCCCATAGCCCAGCGCCGAAAGCGCTGGCCGATCGGTCCGGGGCGGCTCGATCGTGGGGAGTGACTCACCAATCGACCGACCCGTCAGGAGTACGAGCGAGACGACTCCGAGGATCGCAAATGCGATCGGTGAGACCAGTTCCACCACGCCGGTGAGCGAGCGACTCGCAACCGTGGTGAAGACGAGTCCGACGATCGCCATGAAACCGATGACGCCCGCGGCGACAAGCCCGCCCAGGACCGCTACAGGGGGCGCATCCTCGCCAGCGTTGGAGAGGTATGCGAGAAAGCCGGGGTATAAAGGAATCACACACACCGCAGTCAATGGCGTAGCCAAGCCGAGGGAAAATGACTGAATCGCGACGTCAACCAACCCCATCAGCAGTTAGCCGCCTCGGAGCGGATCCGATCGGCCGTCTCGATCCCGGCATTGTCGAGAAACGTTGCGGTGCCATCGTCGCAAATAACGATCACAGGCGTTCGTGGCGCGACCGTCACGGCGGTGCCGAATTCATCAACAAGCGCTTTTGTATAGGCAGCCGGAGCGACGGCGTACCGCCAATCGAAGCCGTGCTCCTCAGCATGGCGGCGGACCTTCTCTGCGTCCTCGTTCGGATCGGTATTGAGTGTGACCAGCGACAGTTCCGTGTCACGGAGCTGACCAAGCTCCTTCTGTTGCTCCGTGCAAGTCGGACACCAGACTGCGAACGTCTCGAGAACAACCGGCCCGGCAAGGCCGTCGATCGAGAAGGATTCACCAGTCAGTACGTCCGTCAGCGACGCTGTTCGCCAGTTCGAGAGCGGTGTCGGCGTGGTTTCGGCCCCGTTCCTCGTTGGCGTCATTTCCCCACCCTCATTTGGAGTCGGTGTTTCGCCGGTGGTTCCACCGCCGCTGCAGCCAGCAAGCGTCGCCGCGACCCCGGCAGCACCCGCCAAGAGACGGCGACGCGTCAGATCGTCCCTCATCACGGCCTAACCATCGGCCTGCGAGGGGTTTACCCCTTATTCAAACTCTGACCAAAATCTCCGCGAACGCTTTTAGCCGGCCGGAGCGAAGTCCTGTCGATGGGTGGAGCAGAGTCGGGACCCGTGCTCGTCGGCGTGCGAAACCCCGAGCACGTCCGACAGCTCGTCCGCACCGCAGCAGATCTCGCAGGTCTTTCGTCAAATCGAGTGCGGCTCGTCGCGGTCGCTGTGAAAGACTATGATTCTCCGTTTGGCGTATTTGATGACGAGACCATCCTCCGGGAGTTTGCGGGTGCAAGCCACGATCTGGTTGAGCGGGCTGAAAGCCCGCCAAACGTCGACTTAGACCGTGATGTGGTGACCGCACGGTCCGCATCGGCCGGGCTGATCGATGCCGTCGAGGATACCAATGCAACCGGTCTCGTGGTCGGCTGGAGTGGTCCGACAAGCCGGGCGGACGCGGTTCTGGGAACGACGGTAGACGATCTCGTCGAACGAGCGCCGTGTGACCTCTACGTCGAGCGGGTCGGCCGTGAGGCCGACGGCGTCGAAACCGTTTTTCTACCAGTGGCGGGCGGGCCGCATGTCGGGGCAGCAGCCCGGGTAGCTGCTGCTATTGCCGCTCGCAATGAGGCACAGATCGTGATATATTCTGTTGCGCCCGATCCAGACGAACGGGAGCTCGGAGCGAGCCGCGTCACCGCCGGGCAGGAGGCTATTGAGACCATCCCGGGGATCGACCCCGACATCGAGACGGAGGTTGTCGTCGATAGTGAGCCGAGCGCTGCCGTCATTGCCGAGGCTGCCAATCATGACGTTGTGGTCCTCGGGGCGACGCGTCATGGAGCATTTCGCCGCCGGTTGACCGGGTCGATTCCGCGACGGGTCGTCGATCGGACCGATACCACGGTGATAATCGCCCGGGATGCTGCCAGTGTCGGCGGTCTCGCAGCCCGACTCGGACGAGTGCTCAGGCGTTAGAGGGGATTCCACCCACCACGGTTCCGGACTATATTGGACAGTGGAGATGTGGTCACTAGGGCAGGTACTATGCTCCACTTGGCCGCTGAATCGATGAGTGGTCCTGTGTATTCGCGTCGCTGCTACCCGCGGTCGTAGACCTCGGGATTCAAAACGTAGTCCGGGCGCCGACCCTCAAGCACAGCAAGCAGCCGTTGAGCGGCCAACCGCGGGGTCCGCGTCATAGTGCCATCAGCATACCCGGCAACGTGCGGAGTGGCCTGGACGTTCGGGTGAGAGACGAGTTCATCATTGTCGGTCGGTTCTTCCGCAAAAACGTCCAAGCCCGCGCGAGCAACACGGCCATCCGAAAGTGCCGCGAGCAGTGCGTCCTCGTCGATCACTGGCCCTCGGGCAACGTTAATGAGGGTCCCGCCATCGAGTCTGTCGAACTCAGCCGCCCCAATCGAGTGCCTGGTTTCCGGCGTCAGGGGGACGTGAACGAGTAAGACATCGGCACGGTCGAATAATTCGGGACGACCGACAAGTTCGATCCCATGTCCCTCGACGGTTTCCGAATCGACGCGGGGGAAGATCGGAGAGTGTTGTTCGCCTGAAACGTACGGATCATGAGCGATCGTCTCTGCCCGGAACCCCTCCGCCGCGACCCTGGCCACGTTATAGCCGATCGTCCCGAGCCCAAGGACACCAACCGTTCGCTGGCCGAGCTCGGGCTGAACCTCCCGGGCTGAGAACCACTCACCGTTAGCCATCTCCGCATATCGCCGCGGCAGATCTCGCAGGAGTGTGAACGCCATCGCAAATGTGTGCTCGACGACGGCCGGGGCCGGTCCGTCAGGGTTGTGGATGGCGACGATCCCATGATCGCTCATGGCTTCCAGGTCGAGATGATCGTAGCCCGCACTGTGCGTCGAAACCACTTGTAATTCTGAAGCTGCATCGATCGCTCGCCGGGTGACGCGGATCGTTCGGGTGAGAATGCCGGCGTGATCTGTAAGTGCATCCACTAGGGCATCTTGCGCGGCTGGCTGGCGGCGGTCAGCTGCGGGGACTTCGAGGACATCAACTTCGTGATCCGACAGCACCGACTCGACGATATCGACGTCGACGGGATGGGAGGTTGCACAGACGAGGAGAACACGTGCCATGTGACGCCCGTCACCGACAGCAGGAATAAGGCTACCGCAGCGCTGGGACAACCTCGTCGCAGAGTAATTGCTGAGAGTGGTGGACGTCCGCCCAGTCCATGCCTTGCCACTGGGTCCGCATCGAGATGTAATCGAGATCGAAGGCGTCCTCATATCGGCGAAGTTCGGCAATTACCTCCTCGACGCTACCCACCACGAAGCGGTCAGTGGCGAGGTCGGCCCATGCCTCATGGAACTCGTCGTCTTCTATGGCGTCGTCCTGTCCCCATGAGGAATAGCTGCCGTACTTCCGAAGAAGGGGTTCGCGGCACATTTCGAGTGCTTCCTCAGTCGATTCACCGACACACACCTCTCTGGTCAGACCAACCGGCTTCTGGCTGGTCGACTCGTCTCGGAACGCTGCCACCTGCTCGCCAACCACGTCGAAAGGGACGTGGGCGCCACACCATCCGTCCGCGAATAGAGCGGCCCGGCGGATCGAGCTCTCGTTGCTGGCACCGGCGTAAATCGGCGGTCGGGGTTCCTGCAGAGGTTTTGGGTTGATCGAGATGTTCTCGAAGGTGTGATAGTCACCGTCGTACGTGACATCATTCCCGGTCCACAGCTGTTCGATCACCTCGACACCTTCGACCAGCCGGCCGATCGCTGTCTCCCGGTCAGGTACGTCGAAGACCGCGAACTCCTCCGGACGGTACCCCTGTGCAACCGTTAGGCGGAATCGTCCACCGGTGAGCACGTCGATGGTCGCCCCGAATTCCGCGATCCGAACGGGGTTGTGATAGGGAAGGAGGCACATCATGTCGAGAGTGAGCTCGCCGGACGATTCCGCAAGTGCTGCAGCTGTGGGCTCGTTGAGCAGATAATTATCCTCAGTCACGTGGTGCTCGGCGATACGGATAAAATCAAGCCCGCCAGTGTCGGCCCGACGGGCCTGTTCACGGAGGTGATCAGGAATCGGTTCGAGCGGCGTTGCTGTGTCGAACTGGCTGACGATGCCAAGACCGAAGTCCATGGTCGACCCAGCGGCCCGCCCGGCTAATCGGTGTCGACTACGACTACGCGCAGATCGTTGACATTCGTGCCGGTACCGCCAGTTTCGAGTGTAGCCGCCCGATCCGCGAGGTATTGCCCGGCGTCATTGTTCGCGAGTGCGGCCAGACCAGCTGACTGGTCGTCCACCGTTGCGTTGTCGATGATCGCACCGGCCGCGTTGGCAGTACCATCTCGGCCGTCAGTGTCCACCGCCGCAACGACAATGCCATCACGGTCCAATTCGAGAGCTGCCGCAAGTGCGAATTCGTGGTTCGGGCCGCCGATACCGTCCCCACGGACGGATACCGTCGTCTCACCGCCGGAGAGAAGGATTGCGGGGGGAGTGAAAGGATCGCCGGTCGCCGCCATTTCCTCCGCAACAGCCATGTGCATGAGGGCGGCCTCACGGGCTTCGCCGCGGATCCGAGAAGAGAGGACGTGCGCCTCGTACTCGTGCTCGCGTGCGGCGTCGGCGGCTGCTTCGAGGGCTGTTCGTGCATTGGCGAGCACATAATTTACGACCGTCTCGAACGCGGGATCGCTACTATCGGGGGTCTCCGAGCGCTCGTTCGCCACCCCAGCTGCGAGGTGTTCGCGAATGGCCTCAGGTGGGTCGATCTCATATCGCTCGAGGACGGCCTGTGCGTCTTCGTATGTGGACGAATCCGGAGCAAGCGGGCCGCTCGCGATCGTTTCGAGGTCATCACCGATGACATCTGAGAGTGTGAGTGAGGCGACAGTTGCCGGGGCAGCGGCACGTGCGAGTCGACCTCCCTTGAGCGCCGAGCAATGTTTTCGAACAGCGTTGATCTCATCAATACTGGCTCCACTCTCGATGAGTGTCTCGGTTACCGAACGCAGGTCCTCAATGGTGAGCCCATCGGCTGGCGCGGCCAACAACGCACTCCCGCCACCGGATACCGTCGCGATCACGAGAGTGTGTTCATCAGCCTCTTCGACGGTCTGGAGCACACTTTCCCCGCCGACGACACTCTGCTGGGAGGGGATTGGATGGTCACCAACGATCACTTCGACGTGATCCGTTTCTGTAGGGGCATCGGTGACGACGATACCACCGTCGAGCCAATCCCCCAAGATGTCCTCCAGCGCTCGAGCGATCGGACCACCTGCCTTGCCTCCGCCGACGAGGATCACCCGGTCGTAGGCGGCCAGATCGTAACGATCCCCATCGATCATCAGCACGTCGCCATCACGTGTAACGGATGTTGTAATCACGCGCTCCGGATCCGCAGCCGAAATACCGGCTTCGAGACATGACAGTGCGGCGGCATGCGAATCGGATCGAGCGAGGCGATCGCGGTCTGAGATCACGTCTCCGCGATTACCGGGTTCCGTAGCGTCCCGATGCCGTCGATCTCGGCTTCAACGACATCGCCGGGCTCGAGCAAGTCCGGCGGATCACGGAATATTCCGACTCCGGCGGGAGTGCCGGTTACAATGACATCGCCGGGTTCAAGCGTGAATACATCGCTGACGTACGCGATCGTCTCTGCCGGCCCGAAGATCAGCTCGTCTGTGTTCGACTCTTGTTTGGTCTCGCCATTCACCCGAAGCGCCACGTCGACGCCGTTCGGGTCGAACTCAGGAGCCGTCGCGAGCCGCGGCCCGAGGGGCGCAAACGTGTCATAGCTTTTCCCGCGGAACCACTGGTCGTCAGCGAACTGAGCATCGCGGGCGGAGACATCATTGCAGACGGTGTAGCCGGCGACGTGTCTGAGTGCGTCATCGGCAGCGACCGACCGAGCCTGGCGGCCGATGACGATGGCGAGCTCGACTTCATAGTCGACTTGGTCGACGGCATCCGGGTGTACAATCGGCGATTCGGGCCGAGTGACAGCCGTTGGTGCTTTCGAGAAAAGGAGCGGGCGGTCGGGAACGTCCGCACCCTGCTCAGCGGCGTGATCGTGATAATTCAATCCAAGAGCTACGATTTTCCCTGGCCGGTCGACCGGGGGGAGTATTGTCACGTTGCCTTCCGGGATCGTTTCGAGTTCGCCCCGGGCAGCCCGCCGGGCAGCCTGTTGACGTCGAGTGGGATTGGCCAGTGCTCGAAGATCCGGGCTGCCGTCAAGCAGATGGAGATCCTCACCGTCGCGATACGCCCATCGTGCTGGACCGCCATCGCGTCGAAATCTGACGAACTGCATGCGCGGACCTTCGCGGACCGCCCACATAGAGGCTGCCCTACCGCTCATACCCCCGATAGAGGTGATAGGTGGCGATCGCGTCGTCTTCGAACTCGAATTCGGCGAGGAAACGGCCCTCGAAGGGCTCCCCATCAAAGATGCCTGACACGTGAAGTCGGGCGACGGAGCGGTCTGCATCGTGCAGGACATACTCGCGGTCGTGGCTCGTCTCCGACGAACGCCAATCTTCAGTAAAGAAGTCGATGATGGCGTCGATGCCCTCGAGTGTTCCCTGGCCAGGTCGGAAGTGTGTGGCGTCTCGGGTGAAGATGTCGCGGAAGCGCTCTGGTTCGCGGTCGTCGACAGCAGCATAATACTCCGCGATTACCTGCTCGCGTTGTGTTGGGTCCATGACCAAGCCATGGCGAAGGCCGAAATAACAATTGCTCCGGTCTCACGCTGACAGCACGCTACTGGTGGATCGGGATACATTCACCGTCGGCCCGACAGGCCTATGCGAGGGGGCCGATGAACTGGTAGGCATGAAGGGTACCGGCACGGTGGAAGCGATTTGTACCGCCCCCGAGGGCGGCGCGCCGATGGAAACGCACGAGAGCGCCGAGGCGGTTGCTGGCAAAGGATTGCGCGGAGACCGATACTTCGACGAAACGGGCACCTACTCGCAAAACGCCCAGGTCGATGATATTCCACGAGATCTGACGCTCTTCGAGATCGAAACACTGGAACACGTTGCCGCGGATTACGATATCGACATGGAGGTGACGGACCATCGACGGAACGTCACCGTCAGCGATGTCGCGCTTGATCATCTCATCGAGGAACGGTTCCGTATCGGAGAAGTGGTCTGTGAGGGTGTCCGGCTCTGTGAGCCATGTGCCTACCTCGAAGGTATCACAGAAGAAGGAGTGTATGATGCCCTTGTCCACCGCGGAGGGCTCAATGCCGCAATTGTCGAGTCCGGCGAAATTTCGGTTGGCGACCCCGTAAAGGTTCTCTAGATTTCGATTGCGAGTTTGCCGATGTAACTATCCTCCATGACTGCCCGGTGAGCCTCGGCTGACTCTTCGAGATCGTACGTTCGGGCGATATGTGGGGTGATGTGTCCGTCTGCTGCCAGGTCGAGTATACGTTCGAGAATCGAGGCAACGCTCGGGAAGCTTTCCCGGTTCGAGAGGTTCGACATCGTCATGGCATGGACGCTACAGTTCTTTACCATCGCCGCCCGAGGAAGTTCGACAGTACCCTCGATGCCACCGTAGAGGACGACCTGGCCGGATACCGCCGCGACCTCGAGATCGAGCCCGAAATGATCGAACGCGCGGTGGTCGAACACGACGTCATAGCCAGACGGTGCGTGGGACCGCAAGGCAGTGAGGAGGTCAGCTTCGGTATAGGGTACGACCGCCTCCGCACCGAAGCTGGCGGCATCGTCGACTCGATCCGGGTTCGCTGTCGCGACCGGATGGGCGCGCATGGCACTTGCTAGTTGCACGGCCACGTGGCCGACGCCGCCCGTCCCACCGTGTATGAGGACGCGATCCGTCGGTTCAAGATCCGCGTGATCTCGCAGGCCGCGCCAGGCGGTTACACCCACGAGAGCAAGCGCCGCACCCTGGACGAACGAGACGGCGTCGGGGAGATGTGTTAATACATCCGTTGGTACGGCGACAAAGTCTGCGACCGCCCCGCGATGGAACCGAGTCGTGTGCAACCCGGTCCCGCAAACACGATCGCCGACGGCGACACCCTCGACGCCCTCGCCGACCGCCTCGACGACCCCAGCGAAGTCCGATCCCGTCGTCTTCGGAACAGGACCAGTACCGCGCCGGCGACGCTTGGCATCTGTCGGATTGATACTTGCGGCGCGAACGGCGACGAGGACCTCGTCTGCGGCCGGCGTCGGCCGGTCGATTTCGTCGACCTGGAGAACATCTGGCTCGCCGCCCTCATGGTAACGGACTGCACGCATGCACCCCTGCACCGTCACCGGAAGCAAAAACCCCCGGTGCTCGTCGGCGCTTCAGGGGACTTTTGTACGACCGCATGGGTCGTTGCGACCGATGGTGACCAGCGTTGGCCGGCGTTTCCGCGACGGAATTGCCGATTTACGCACCGAGGGGCGTGCACCGGTTCTCGCAGCGGTTGCTGGGGCGTGGTTTCTTTCGATCGGGATCAGACTGACCTATCCGGCCCTCCTGCCACATCTCCGAGACGCCTTCGGTTTTGGTCTCGCGACTGCCGGCCTGCTGATTACCGTGCTTTGGGTCGCATACGCGCTTGGACAGCTTCCTGGGGGCATGCTGACTGATCGGTTTGGCTCCGGGCGCGTTCTGCTGTTCAGCACGGCCGCCACCGGTATCGCTATCGCCCTCGTGATTGCCTCGCCGTCGGTGGGCTGGCTCTTCGCCACGACCGTATTCCTTGCTTTAGCGACGGCGCTCGCCGGGCCAGCCCGACTCCCACTACTATCAGCAGTCTTCCCTGCGCGTGGAGGGACCGCCATCGGACTCACCCAGGCAGCGGGGAATCTCGGCAACACCCTTCTCCCGCTCATCGGCGGGCTCCTTGCTGGGGTAGTCACGTGGCACCTCGGCCTCGCATTCGTGCTTCCGATCGTTGCCCTCGTGACCCTGCTGATCTGGCGGTTCGTGCCCCGGTCACCGATCGATCGCTCTGCCACGGCCGGCGAGGGCCTCCCGGCTACGCTCCAAGCGCTCCGAGCGGATTTCACTTCACGGTCGGTCGTTGTGGTCATGGCAATCCAGGTCCTCGGCTCCGGATCCTATCAGGCGTTTACGGGGTTCTATCCAACCTATCTGATCGAGGTGAAGGGAATTGCGCCAACGCATGCGGCAGTGTTATTCGGCCTGTTCTTCGCGACAGGGACGCTGGTCCAGCCGTTATCAGGGGCGGTCGGCGACCGATTTGGAGAGTCGCGCGGTCTCGTATTCGTCCTCGTCCCGGCAGGATTGGCTCTTGCGGTATTGCCCGGCCTGAGCGGTTTCCCGATGCTCGCGATTGTCACCGTGGTCCTTGGCGTGATGCTTGGTCGGTCGACACTCGCACTCACCTACCTGACGACGTCCCTGACGGCGGAAGTCCGAGGTACGGGCCTGGGGGCGATTCGCACGGGATATCAGCTGCTTGGGGCGGGAGCGCCATTTCTTGTCGGGCTCCTTGCTGACGCCGGTCTGTTTGATGAGGCGTTTTTCGGTCTCGCGGCCATCTTTGCTCTGATGGTTGGATTCACGACACTTTTGCCACGCAAACCGTGACCGATACCGGTAGGGCGCTCCGGTCTCAATAGTCCTCTACATGGCTGACGACGTTCCGCAGTTGGTCAAACCTGACTGGCTTTCGGCGCGCCTCGAGGAGTCCGACCTGCGGATTCTCGAGTGTACCGTCCACCTGGACTTCGATGAAAACGGCACCCGTACCGAGCAACCCGCCAGGCAGGAATGGGAACGAGCCCATATTCCGGGGAGTGTCTATGCCGACCTGGTCGGGGATCTATCCGATCAAACTGGTCCGTTCCCCTTCGAACGGCCAGACCCCGAAGACTTCGCAACGTCGATGGAGGCGCTGGGTGTCGGCGACGACACTCGTGTGGTCTTGTACGATAATGATGTCAACGAGTGGGCTGCACGGGTCTGGTGGCTGCTCCGATCATTTGGATTCGACGATGTCGGCGTGCTCGACGGTGGATGGAAACGATGGGTCAGCGACGGCCACCCAGTTTCAATCGCTGACCCGGAAATTCCGGAGGCCACGTTTACACCGCGGCCACGGCCGGAGTATGTCGTCGATAAGGAGATCGTCCGCGAGGCCATCGACGACCCCGACACCAAACTCGTGAATGCGCTCCGGCCCGAGGATTTCGCGGGGACTGGGCGGCCGATAAAGTACGGCCGACCTGGCCGAATCCCCGCGAGTGTAAACGTCCCCGCTCATGGCGAAGCAGGGATCGTGCGAGATGAGCTTGAGACGTACATGGACCGCCCAGCACTCAAAGGACAGTTCGAGGATGTGGAGGCGCTTGATGCGGAGCGTGTGATCACATATTGTGGCGGGGGCATCGCGGCGAGCAGCGTGGCCTTCGCGCTCGAACTTGTCGGTCACGATAACGTCGCTGTCTACGACCGGTCCCTCTCCGAGTGGGGTCGCGATGAGTCACTCCCGATGGTGACCGATTAACGGGCCGCGTCGACCCGGGGCATGACCTCCTCGCCTGTCAACTCGATCGAACGGATCACGTCCGCGTCGTCAATCCCAGGTCGGTGCATGCCCATGAGGACACAGTCGACACCAACGTCCTCCTCTAGCCGGACCAGCCGATCGGCGACAGTGTCGGGCGATCCGATAATAAACCGATCCTCGACGAGCTCCTCAAACGGACCGGACAAAGCTTCCGGATCCTCCATGGCTTCCGCTTGGCCTTCTTGGACATACCAGTCGTAGAACTCCTCGATATACGGGCCGTAGATCTCGAACGCCTCGTGATCGGTAGGCGCGACAAAGACGTCCCGACGTGCGGGTGTCACACCGCGGAAGCCAGTCCCGGTCGGTTGGCCAGCGAGCTCGATCTGGCGCCGGAGTTGTTCCTCATCCGCATGGGGGTTACACAGCCATGCATCGGCAATTCGGCCAGCCCGCTCGACCGCAGCATCGGCGTTCGCACCCACCCAAATCGGTGGGCGGGGGTCCTGAACCGGCTTGGGAGTGATCGTAACCCCATCGAGCGTGAAATGTTGACCGTCATAAGTCACGTCGTCCTCGGTCCAGAGTTTCTCGATGACCTCAACCCCTTCCACCAGCCGGCCGATCCGGTCCCCCTTATCGATCCCGATCGCATCGAATTCGGCGTCGCGGTATCCCGCAACGGGGCCGAGTATCGACCGGCCGCCTGTGATCGCGTCAAGGGTAGCGAACTGCTCGGCAACGATAACCGGGTGATGGAGTGGGAGGAGAAATGCCGTCCCAACGTGCATGTTGCCAGCAGCTCCAGCGAGCCGCGCCATCGCGGGGACGACTTGGAACTTCTGTCGGTCGGTCATCACATAGTGATGGCCAGCCCAAATCAGATCGAACCCGACACGCTCGGCAGCGCGAACCTGCTCGATCAACGATGCGAAATTCTGATCTGCGGGTCGGTCAGGTGGATGGTGGCCAAAGGCGTGTAGGCCGAACTTCATCCCGTCGATGGGGGGTGGGTCGCATGAAAAGCGTTCCGCCGGGGAGCTTTACCGTCACGGCCTCGCATGCCGAGTCATGCTGATTGGGGACATCCCCCGGCGCAACGCCGATCGGTTCCCGGACCGGATGGCGGTCGTCGACGCGACTCGGGCTGGTGCGGGGGCCAGGCTCGATTATACTGCATGGAACGATCGTATCAACCGGCTCGCCGCCGCCCTCGCAGGCCGCGGGATCGGTGTCGGCGATCCGGTCGCCCTGTTTACCTATAACTCACTGCCGGAAGTCACAACATACCTCGCGACGGCAAAGCTCGGCGCCGTGACGGTCCCGACAAATCACCGACTCGCCGCTGGAGAACTCGAGCACATCCTCTCCCTGGCAGAGGCTGAATGGCTCATCTACGACCCGGCTCTCGAAGACGTGGTCAGAGATATGGAGCTCGCGTGTCACCTGGTCGCGACCACCGCCGTCTCCCGACGCGATGCGGCTCCGGAGTTGGCAGACGAGACGTACGAGGAGCTTTTAGCCGAGGGGAGTCCGACCGAGCCCGGCCGGCCCGATATCGAGCCCACTGCGACCTCCATTCTGATGCACACATCGGGGACGACGGGCATGCCGAAGCTTGTCTCAGTCGATCATCGAGGACAATGGATGAATGCAATGAGCAACGTGGCCGAACTGCGGTACGCTCGGACTGATCGCACCCTGAACCTCGCTCCGTTGTACCACTCCGCTGGATATTTCAACAACTTTCTGCCTGCGCTTCAGGTCGGTGCCACGAACGTTATCGTCGCCGACTTCGACCCAGAACGCACGATTGAGCTCCTCAGCACGGAACGCATCACGTCCTTCCTGGGCGTGCCAACGCACTTCCAGCGGCTGCGCGTGGCTGATCCGACAGTCGACGCGGACGATCTTCGATTTGTGGTTACGTCGGGGGCAACGCTGTCGACGCCGACCATCGAGTGGGTCCGTGACCATCTCACGCCGAACTTTGTCAACGTATATGGCCTCACAGAGTCAACCGGACTGGTGACGATCCTCCATCCCGAGGACTTCGGGCGAATGGAGCGGGAATACTGCATTGGACGGCCATTTCATGGCGTGGACGTACGTGTCGTCGATGCTACAGAGGACGCCACGCCGGCAGACGAGGTCAAGCGAGGAGAGCGAGGGCAGCTGATTTGCCGAAGTCATAAGCTCATGTCGGGTTACTCCGGACAACCGGAGCGAACTGCTGACGCGCTTCGTGAGGGGTGGTTATTTACTGGCGACATCGTCCGCCGGGATGCAGATGGCTTCTTCTATTTGATCGACCGACTCGACAACCGTATCGTTACCGGGGGTGAAAACGTCTATCCAGCCGAAGTCGAGCGAGTGCTCGATGAGGCACCAAACATCGCTGAATCCGCCGTCATCGGTGAGCCCGATCCCGAGTGGGGTGAGCGGATCGTCGCATACGTGGTACCTGAAGAGGCGAGCCTCTCAACGGACGATATCGACGCGTACTGGGACACGCAAACGGCGCTCGCGGACTTCAAACGGCCGCGGGAGGTGCGGTTCGTTGAGCGCATTCCACGGAATCCGAGCGGCAAGATTCTACGGGACGAGCTGGGGTAGGCTCAAGCCGCGGTAGGGCGATAGCTGAGCTATGCCCCCGGAGACGATGCGCGCCGTTGGCTTCCATGAGCATGGGGACATCGAGCAATTCGAGATGCTCTCGGTCGACACCCCGAGCGCTGGCCGCGGAGAGGTGCTGATCGAGGTGGCCGCGTGTGCGCTGAATCGACAAGACCTACTTGCGATCCGCGAACTCGAGCACTATATCCCGGGATACCCGTTCTGGGGTGGCGGGGATATCGCGGGCCGTGTGGCAGCCGTCGGTGATGGCGTGGCCGACTGGTCGACCGGCGACCGGGTAGTAGTGAATCCGGCGATGCCCTGTGGACAGTGTGAGTTCTGTATCCAGGGTGAGGGATCGATGTGTGCGGACTACCGCGTCCTTGGCGAACATCTTCGCGGTGGCTTCGCAGAGTTCATCGCAGTGCCCGCCGACAACCTGTATCCGGTGCCGGCGGAGTATCCGATCGAGCGGGCCGCTGCGGCACCGATGGCCGGCGGGACGGCCTGGCGTGCACTCGCATCACGGGCGGATGTCGAGCCGTACCATGACGTTCTGATCGTCGGAGCGACCGGAGGTGTCGGGACGTTCGCGGTCCAATTCGCCCGGCGAGTGCTCAATGCGGACACCGTCTATGCCACGACGAGCTCTGCAGATCGTGCCGAATTTCTACGGGATCTAGGCGCCGATCATGTCGTCGACTACACGTCGACGGATTTCGACAGCGCCGTCTGGGAGGCAACGGATCAGCGTGGCGTAGATGTAGTCTACAACTGCGTCGGTGGGGAAACGTGGGTGCCCTCGATGCGGGCATTGGCGAATGGTGGTGTACTCGTGACCTCCGGAGCGACTGCCGGGCCGAATCCCGAAACGGAGATCCGGCTCATGTTCGTTCGCCAATTCGACATCCGCGGATCGACGACGCATAACCGCCATGAGTTTGCACAGGCGATGGAGTTCATTTTAGAGGGGCCGGTCGAGCCGGTGATCGACGATATTTATGCCTTCGATGCGTTCGAGTCAGCGTTTCGGGCGATGGACGAACGCCGCCACCGGGGGAAGTTAGTATTGAGTATCCAGGACCGCGAGTAATGAGCTGACCACATACGATCGGTGACGGTCCTCAGACCCGTGGACCTCACTCGCCCTGGATCGTCCGCCAGACGCGTTCCGGGGTCAGGGGCATCGGGATGTCGCGTACTTCGAATGGTTCGAGGGCATCCACTACTGCATTAACGATGGCGGGCGGTGCTCCGATGGCTCCGGCCTCACCGACACCTTTTGCACCGAGCGGATTGTGTGGACTCGGCGTCACGGTCGAATCCCATTCCATCTCCGGAACGTGATGTGCACGCGGAACCGCGTAATCCTGAAGCGAGCCGGTTGTTAGCTGGCCGTTGGCATCGTATTCGACGGATTCGTACAGTGCCTGCCCAATGCCCTGAACGACCCCACCCACAACCTGGCCCTCAAGGATTTGCGGATTGATTTGCGTGCCGACGTCGTCCACAGCGACATACCGCTCGATGTCGATCTCGCCGGAGTCCGGATCGACTTCAACGACCGCGACATGACAGCCGAAAGTAAAGGTATAGTTCTCCGGGTCATAATGTGTCGTTGCCGCAAGGCCTGCCTCGATATCCTCGGGAAGGTCCTCAGGCGTATATGCGAGTTCGGCAATCTCGGCTAACGTGACCGCCTGATCCGGAGCGCCGACGACGTGGAATTTTCCATCATCAACGGCAACGTCCGCGGGACTGACTTCGAGTGCGTGCGCCGCGATTCGTGTCGCCTTCTCGATTATCGTGTCCGCGCTCTCGCGGATCGCGCTGCCCCCGACAGCGACTGCGCGGCTTCCAGCCGTACCGCCGCCCTCACTGGTCTGATCGGTGTCACCAAGTCGAACCTCGACGTCCTCGGCCGGCAGGCCAAGTGTATCGGCGGCGATCTGTGTGAAGGCCGTTGCGTGACCCGTTCCGATTTCCGCCGTCCCGCTTTTGACGATAGCAGTCCCGTCAGGCGCGATTTCGACCTCGCCGACTTCGGACCACCCCGGCGAGGATCCGCAAGCTTCCACATAGCTTGAGATGCCAATACCGAGATAGCGGCCTTGTTCACGGGCTTCAGCCTGGCGGTCCCGAAAGGCCTCGTATCCGATCTTCCCGAGTGCGACATCCATCGTATGTTCGTAATCACCGGAGTCGTACGTCCGGCCGAGGTCAGTGTCATAGGGGAACTGATCCGGCTCGATGAAGTTCCGACGACGAACCTCGACAGGATCCATATCGAGGTCGCGCGCCACCGTTTGGATCATTCGCTCGACGAAATACGCTGCCTCGGGCCGGCCCGCGCCACGATATGCTGATAGTGGCGTCGTGTTCGTGTATGCTCCCTGGATGTGGACGTAGGCATCTGGGATGTCATATTGTCCCTTTGCCATCACTCCGAGATTTGTCGGAACGGTCACAGCAGCGCCAATCAGGAAGGCACCGACGGGGGCGACAGTCTCCGCGTGGAGGCCATGAATGCGTCCGTCATCGTCGACACCGACGTCCGCCTCGATGATGTGGTGTCGGGAGTGGTTGATTGAGGTGTGCTCCTCAGTTCGAGATGCCGTCCACTTGACAGGCGCCTCGACCTCCATCGCGACAAGGGCGACAAGGACGTATCCCGAATATGTTCGAAGCTTGGCACCGAATCCGCCGCCAACGTCTGCAGATCGAACGCGGATCTTCCGCTCCGGTAGATCAAGGAGATACGAGAGGTCGCTCCGGAAACTATGGGGATTCTGGGACGAGAGGTGGACTTCGAGCTCGCCGGTTGACTGCTGGAATTCAGCAACAGCTGCTCGTGGCTCAACTGCCGTCGGCAGGACGCGATTGATCTCCAGATCGACCTCGATCACATTATCGGACTCTGCGATGGCGGAGTCGGCAGCAGCTTGGTCCCCAGCGTCCCATTCGAAGGCAACATTGTTTGGCGCCGCATCATGGAGGGTTGGCGCGTCGTCCTCAAGCGCCTGCTCCGGGTCGACCACGGCATCGCGGCGCTCATATGTTACGTCGATCGCATCGGCAGCTTGCCGTGCTGTATAGCGATCATTGGCGACCACGGCGGCGATCGGCTGGCCCTGATAATGGACCCGATCACCAGCGAGGACAGGCTGACCGACGGGGGCGCTCTCATCCGCCGAGTCGGTGGGCAGCCGGCCGTCACCTTCGAGGTCAGGGAGTGTCTCGGCCGTATACACGGCAATAACGCCGTCGAGTGCCTCCGCGCTCGACGTATCGATAGCATCTATGGCGGCGTGCCCGTGACGGCTCCGGTGGAGTGCGAGATGTGTGTCACGGCGGTGTTGGATGTCATCAGCGTATTCCGCATCCCCGGATATAAGCCGCGGATCCTCGCGTCGCTGGACGGAGGCGCCAAGCATCTCGTTGGGTGGAACGGTATCGGCGCGGCGTGAGTCGCTCATGGTCGTGGCTCCCGGTGGGCGACGAATGTCTCGTGCACGGATCTCCCTCGTGGCACGCGAGTCGGCGGAGCCCACCAAAAACGTTACCGTCGATACATCTCACCGGATGTTCTTGAGGCCGGCATCCATAGCCAGCGCATGAAAACTGTCGAGGTTGGTGGCACTGCCATCCCCGTGTTGGGACTCGGCACCTGGCAGAATACCGGTCCACAGTGCGCTGAGACGGTCCAGACAGCGCTTGAGCTGGGCTATCGCCACCTCGACACCGCGCAAGCGTATGAAAACGAGCAACAGGTCGGTGCGGGCTTATCGGCCGCAAGCGTCAGTCGTGGGGAGGTCTTCCTCACAACGAAGGTGTGGCGTTCGAATCTCCGACATGACGACGTACATAGCTCCGTCCGTAGGAGTCTGGAGCGGCTTCAAGTCGACGCTGTCGACCTGTTACTGATCCACTGGCCCCATCCCCGGGTGCCGATGGCAGAGACTCTTGGTGCCATGGACGAGTTGGTCGAGGCGGGGCTCGTCGACAACATTGGTGTCAGCAACTTCACAGCCTCGCAGCTCGAGAAAGCAGTCAATGTCGCCGATCACCCCATCCTGACAAATCAGGTCTTATATCACCCGTACATCGATCGAGCGGCACTGCTGTCGGTGTGTCGGAGGCTCGATGTTGCACTGACCGCGTATAGCCCGCTTGCCCGTGGAAGAGTACTCGATGATGAGCGACTTGCTACGATCGGCCAGCGGCATGATGCCTCAGCGGCTCAGGTAGCTCTCCGGTGGCTCGTCGAACAGGACGGGGTCGTCGCAATCCCGAAAGCAACCGGTCGAGAGCATCTCGAAGCGAATATCGCTGCACTCGATATAGAGCTCTCCGACGAAGAAATCGCGGCCATCGATGGGCTTCAACCTGGGCTCCTCCAGCGGCTACGGAACGTTGGACCGGCGGTAATGCGGAACTTGCCAGTCTGAGGAAACCCCCGATCTGGTGAGTGGCTGGCGGGGATGAGGACGGCCTGTAACACTAAGCTTGCCGGGGCCCTTACGGAGACCATGTCGGCGCATCCACAAGATTTCGTCCGGGCGAGTTTCGAAATCACGCATGATACCACCCCACCTCAACATCTGATCGCGGGGTTTTCCAGCTTCGGTCTGGCGGGCCTAACCGCCGTGGATTACCTTGTCAAGCAGCTGGATCTCGATGTCCACGGACACATCAGTGCCGATGCCTTGCCGGCGATCACGCCGTTCGAAGCCGGCACACCGCGCCACCACACCCGTATCTACGGCCGTGACGACCTGGAGGTGAGTGTCCTTCAAAACGAGTTATTTGTGCCCCCGTGGGCCGCGGATGCCCTGTCGGAGGCGGTTCTCTCCTGGACCGACGACTCGGGCATTGAAGAGGTGAGTGTCCTCTCAGGAGTACCGATACCCCACGGGCCCGACGATCACCGCACATATTACGTCGCTAGCGAGGATTACCGGGCCGCACGGCTCGATGATGCGTCATTGCCCGGAATGGGTGCAGGATTTCTCGAAGGCGTCAATGCCGCGCTCGTCGGTCGAGGTATGGAATCCTCACTCCGGGTCGGCGTGCTAATCACACCCGTCCACGCCCAGGCTCCTGACGTGGAGGCGGCGATCAGGCTCGTGGAGACAGCCGCTGAGCTGTATGACCTGACGGTCGACACCGGAGAACTCGCCGCATTTGCTGAGGAGGTCAAACAATACTATGCGGAGCTGGCCGCCCGATTCGAGCGCGCTGAGGGTGAGGGACGGCTCGAAGATCAGATGTTCATGTAACATCGCGTCGCCAACGGGATTCCACGCTGGCGTTTCCCAGTACTAAGACATCGTCATCCTCGAGTTCGAGCCGGCTTTTTCGAAGGCCGATTGTACGAACGATCCCAGTCTCGCCGGCCGCGGTCACCGTGTCTCCTTCATTGAAATCCGGATCGCGGAGGAGGTAGATACCGGCGACAGCATCGGCAATGACATCCGACAGCGCATACGACACGCCAAGGGCGAGGAACCCTGTAGCTGTCCCAAAGCTCGCCGCCAACGCCTCCAATCCAAGAACAGCGAGCAGTGCCAGCGCCGCCGCGAACCACATCGCAATCGTCGCGACCAACAATGCGAAGTCCCCGATCAATCGATCCTCGTCGGGATACAGTCGGTCGAGTACCCGCCGAAGAATCGCGCGGATCACTGAAATAACAATAAACGCACAAACCAGGAAGATCGCGCCCGTCAACAGTGTCGGCAGGGCGGCGATCGTATCGTTGATGAACGTATTCAGGGCATCGGCGATGAGGCGCTGGATTGCGGCCATATCGAAAGGCTGCGGGGCGATGCCGAAAGGGCTGGGGGTAGAAGCCGGGTGCCGCGCCCGACGTGATTGGCGTCGGTTCGGTAGGGCTACTCGATCCCTTCGCGATTACGCAGGGCGTTTCGGCGTATCTTCCCCCACCCAGACGTCGGGATCTCGTCGATCATCTCGATCTCACGGGGATATTCGTGGGGAGAGAGTTCCGTGCGCACGAAGTCCTGCAGGGATGATTCGAGGTCCGGCGGCGGTTCACCTGCAGGCTCCACGAATGCCTTCACCACGTGGCCACGCTCATCATCGGGGATGCCGATGACGCCTGCCTCAGCGACGTTCGGATGCTTACGGAGTGCGTCTTCGACGACTGACGGGCCGATCGTATATCCGGCCGAGATGATGACGTCGTCGGCACGACCATCGCTCCAAAAGTAGCCGTCCTCGTCGACGTAGCCGAGGTCGTCGCTGATGAACCAATCACCCGACCGCCGTGCAGCGATATACCCGATCTCGCCTGTCGGAAGTTCCTCGCCCTCCTCGTCGAGGATCGCTACCTCAGTGCCGATGACGGGCTGACCGAGCGAGCCATGCCGCTCATCATAATCCGGGAAACAGTAGTCAGCCGTGATGTTTCCCCGTAGTTCAGTGATACCGTAGAATCCACGGGGGAAGGCCCCGAAGGTCGCAGTTACTTCACGCGAAAGCCCAGGATCCATCGGTTCGCCTGTGTATGTAATTGCGCGAAGTTCAGGTGCAGTCTCCGGCGTTGTCTCGTTGACAAGTTTCCTGAGGGCGGTCGGGGCAGCGCCGACCAGCCCGGTGATATCACACGCCGTAATCGCATCGATGACAACGGTAGGATCGAATGGACCGGCTTGATAGCCGGCTGGCCGACCGAAGATGAGGGCGCCAAACAGGCCTGCCCAGACGCCGGGGCCCCACCCCGGAGACGCGGTCGTAAAGAAGCGGTCTGTTGGCTGGACGTTGACCTGAAAATCCACGAGCGGCGCCCAATAGACAGGGCTCTCGTGGTGGAATGGGACCGCTGTTGGGCGTCCGGTCGTCCCACTTGTGAATTGAATCCAAGAGCGGTCGGCGCCCGCCGTCCGGGCTGTGGGTATGTCGGGGGATTGCGCCGCACGCTCGGTGTCGGCTTCCTCAGGGGAGAGCCAGCTCTCATATCTATCTACATCTAGCCCGTCGACCACGGTCTCCGGCGCCACGAGCAATGTTACAGGATGATCTACGAGCCGATGTCCGACGGCGTCCGGGCCGAAGTACGCGGGTGCGGGGATCGCGATGGCACCACGCTTGAGTGTGCCGAAGAACGCTGCCAGGAAGGATATCGACGGTTCAAGGACGATACCGACGCGGTCGCCGATTCCGATTCCGTACTCCTCAAGGAGGCTTGCGAACCGACCAGCTTCGCGTTGGACATCCGCAAACGAATATCGGTAGATCGTTCCCTGGTCGTCGATTATTTGCGCCGCTAGCCCCTCGTGCCGGCCGACGCATTCGTCGTACGCATTGACGGCATCTGGTGTCCCATCGACAAGGTCCCACGCCTCCTCCCATGAGAAATCCGCGCGGGCGCGTTCGAGAGTTTCATGGCGGTCGACGAACAGCCCCATAGCCCGTCCCTACTCCGCGGGTGGCAAAGCCGTTGCCCCGGTCTACGCCCCAATGTCAGCAGCGACGTCGAGCAGGTATTCCTTGAACACGGAGGGGTTCTCCGTCGGGGGATAGTGGCCAAGGCCATCCATCACTTGGAACGTCGCTCCATCGATCCGGTTCGCAACGCGACGCGTGTCGGCGGCACGGACAGAGAAATCATATTCGCCGGTCAGAAGGTGCACGCCACACGCATCAGTGTCGATCCGATCGAGTGTATCCCGGGCGTCGAATTCCCGGGCATAAAAATGCAAATCGCCGGCATAGACACCGGCGCCGGCCTGGCTATACATCCATGCTGTCTCGCGGACTCGGTGCTCGTCAGCTCCAGGCCCGTGAAGGCCGACCGACCACTCCGCCCTGAAGGTTTCCTGATCGATTGCTGCATCGGTAAAATGGCCGAGCATATCGTCGACATACGCGGATTCGGCAAGATCGATATGGTCCGTGGTTTCAAGCCCGATCACTGCACGGAATCGGTCGGCGTGGTCGGCGGCGAGGGTGAGAATTATTTCACCGCCCATGGAGCACCCCATCGCAACCGGGTCATCGAGGTCGAGCGCGTCGACGAACGCAAGAATACACTCGACGTAGAACGCAGTGGTCAAGCGATATTCGCTCCACCACCACTCCTGCTCGAGTGGCGGGAACGTCCGGCCGTGCCACGGCATGTCGAATGCATACATGGTGAACAGGTCGCCGAGCTCGCTGTCACAGAGCTGGTGACGATATTGACGGGAGTCAGCACCCGCTGTATGGAGGCAGACTAGGGGAATCGGACCATCGCCAGCTACCTCGTAGTAGCACCGATACTCGGCACCGTCGATCTCGAGATAGCGGTAGCGGCCCTCGATCGGCTCGTCAGCGTTAGTCATCGTCCCACCGTGCCGCGGCGATATTCGCAAGTCGCTTCATCGCAGGCCAGTATCGCAGCGCGAGCGTCAGGTCTCCCTCGAGCTCGAGTCCCTCGGCGATCCAGCTGCTACGAAGATCTTGGTGATACGGTGGCGGATCCGGGTCACGATACTGCCTCCAGGTAGAGGCGTCCCATCGCAGTGCAACATCCCAGTTGGAGAAGCGAAAGCTCTCACGAGTCTCTTCAATGACCCCATCCGTGAAGGCCAGCCGGATGGCTGCGCCATCAACGTCGAAGACGACGGCCCCAGTCAGGCCATCGGCTGCTTGGCGAAACCGGTCATCCGCGGCCAAGGCGGTGGCAAGTCCGTCGTAACCCATGGGCGGTCCCGGAGCGGGGCCACGAAGAAACCACCGGCGAAGGTCCGCCACACGCCAAACTTGATGACAGGCGCCACCCAGGGGCGATCATGCCCGAACGCGGTCGGATAACAGACGCCCAGATTGCTGAGCTCAAGGACCGGATCGGCGAGCCGATCGAGGAGCCAAAGGATCGCCACGTAACCGAGATCACTCCGGACACGATCCGCCACTGGGCCCATGGGATCGGCTGTGATAACCCGCTGTACCTGGATGCAGAATACGCAGAGGCTGGGCCATACAATTCCCTCATCGCCCCGCCAACGATTCTGAGTGCGACGACGCGGATTACGAGCGGCCGACCGATCGGCCTGCCCGGTGTTCACGAGATGTGGGCCGGTGCTGATTGGGAGTGGCACAAACCGATCAGGCGGGGCTACGAGATCGAGCCCTCGGGCTATCTCAAAGACATCGAAGAGAAGGAGACTGACTTTTCAGGCCGGACTGTCGTCCAAACCTATCACGCAGACTTTCACAATCAGTTCGGCGAATTGCTTGCCTCGGCGGATACCTGGGGCTTTCGTACCGAGCGTGATGCTGCCGCGGAACGCCGAGAGAAACGCGAATCGGTCGAGCTGGCACACTGGGACGAAGCCGACCGGCAACGGTTCATCGACCATTATACGAGCGAGGAGCCCCGGGGCAGCGAGACCCGCTATTTTGAAGACGTCTCTCCGGGCGACGAACTCGATACGCTGCTCAAGGGGCCACTTACAGTAACGTCCCTCATAGCGTTCAACCAAGGCTGGGGCGGTGCCTTCGTCGACGCCCACCGCGTCGCCTACAAAACCTTCGCAAGGGTGCCTGACCTTGGAATTCCAAACGATCAGGGCGCACTTGAGCCGCCGGAGCGGGTCCACTGGGACCCAGAATACGCCAAAAGCGTGGGAGCGCACACTGCTTATGATTATGGACCGGAGCGGGTGGCCTGGCTCGGCCATGTGGCCACCCACTGGATGGGGGACGACGGGTTCCTCCGCAATCTCTACGTGGAAGTCCGTGATCACAATCTCCTCGGCGACGTGACCTGGTGTTCGGGCGAAGTAACCGATACGCGCATTGAACATGGCGATGGGCTCGTCGAGGTAGATCTCGAGGGGCGGAATCAGCGCGACGCGGTGACGACCGCTGGCTCGGCGACGATCGAGCTGCCGCGGCGATCGGCATGAACCGGCCATTCGCCGGCGTGAACGTCCTCGAGTTTAGCACGGCCGTCGCTGGGCCCTATGCCGGCCAATTGCTGGCAGACTGGGGAGCTGAGGTCGTCAAAGTGGAGCCGCCGGGTGGGGCTACTGAGCGAAATACCGTGCCACATATCCATCACATGCTCAACCGCGGAAAGCGAAGTCTCTGCGTGGATCTGAAAAGCGACGAGGGGCTTGCTCTGGTCCACGAACTGGTCGATACCCACGTGGACGTTGTCCTCGTGAACTACCGACCAAGCGTACTCGGGCAGTTCGCTCTCGATTACGAAAGCCTGCGATCACGGGATGAGTCGCTCGTCTTTTGCTCGCTAACGGGGTTCGGTGACGACGGGCCCTACAGTGATCGGCCGGCCCTCGATCCGATCGCCCAGGCGTTGTCCGGACTCATGGCCATGACCGGCGAACCCGACAGGAAGCCGTCACGCATTGGCGGATCAATTATCGATATCGGAGCGGCGACGAACGCCGTCCTCGGGATCACCATGGCGCTCTGGCAACGGGATCGGACAGGCCAAGGGCAAAAGGTGGAGGCTTCGCTCTTCGAAACCGCCTTTGGCTGGGGCGGGGAATGGGGTACGTACTACACCCTCCACGGTGAGGTACCACGGCGGATGGGGTCGAAAAAGGCAAGCTACGCGCCAGTCGGCGCCTACGAGGCGAGGGATGGGCTCGTATACGTTGCCGCCTTCGGCGATCCCGCCTTCGAGCGGCTCTGTGCGGCGCTCGGTCGCGACGACCTCACTGAGGATTCCCGGTTTGCCGGTCCCGAAGACCGAACGGCGAATCGTGAGGAGTTGGACGCAATTCTTGAGGCGGAGATGGAAACGTTCTCCCGCGAAGGGCTGGTCGACCGGCTACTCGAATACAATATCCCCGCAGCGCGGATCAACGAGGTGCCAGAGGTGCTCGAGGACCCCCATTTGCAGGCCAGAGATATGATACTAGAGATGGAAAGCGCCGCAACTGACCGGCAGGTACGCGTCCCGTCAACGCCGCTTGTCCTCTCGGGCAGCGAAAGCGTCGATAGCACGGATTTGCCGGGGTTGGGTGAGCATTCGGCGGCCCTTGCCCGAGAGCTTGGCTATAGCGCGGCAGAGATCGATCGGCTTCGTGACGAGGGCATTCTCGATGCCGAGTGAGTCTCAGTCTCTGTCGTAGTCTGGCTCGCGGTCCTCTGCGACCGCTGCCAGGGCTTCTTCGTGCTCGGGATCCGTCATGCATTCCCAGAAGGCATCGACGTAGGCCTCGAAGTCCAGGTCGTGGCGCTCGGTCGTGAAGGCCTTGCCATGACGGACTGCGGCACGGGGCTTCGCGTCAAGCGTGGATGCGAGGTCCCTCGCCCGCGCCATAACGTCGTCTTCGACCACATCTATGGCAAGACCGAGGCGATCTGCATCCGCAGCGGTGATGTCCTCGCCGAGGAGGAGATATTCCTTGGCTGCACTCTCGCCGATCAGCTCGCAAAGCCGGCCCTCCGGTGGCATGCCGATATTGATGTGTTGGTCCCTCAGGAACGCATCCGCAGCCATGACCCGGAAATCACAGGAAAGGGCAAAAGCGCAGGCACCGCCGAGTGCGGGGCCATTGATCGCGGCGATTGTCGGCCGATCGCCCTCGCGAAGGAGCCGTTGGCCGGTAATGACGGTATGGAGGTACTGGCGCAGTTCCGGTTTCGTCTCGGGACCCGACTGCTCGAGATCGCGACCAGCCGAAAACGCTCGTCCCTTTCCGGTGAGGATGATCGCAGTAACGCCTTCATCGCCATTGGCTCGTTCAAGAGCGGTGACGAGCTCCTCGTACACTTGTGCATTCAGCGGATTGAGGATTTCCGGCCGGTCGAATTGCACCTCGGCGGTGGCGTCGCGAACGCTATAGTCGATGTATTCGAGGGTGGCCATGGCCTGACGAGCAGGCCACCCCAGTTAGACATTCCGCACCTGGACGCGGGCGTGCAATCGAGGCGCAACTGGCTTGCTGGAGTCCCTCCATTATAGGTGCGCAAAGCGCTTTCTCCGAGAATGACCGCTGCATCTGTGCATGGAAGTGTTGAGGGTGAACCGCACGCGAGTGCGACACGCCCGAACCTGTAGACCGGTATTGTTCCCCAGCCGAATCTACATGCCGCGTCGCACTGCCGTGACCGAGGGGTCGCGGTAGCGTCCTCACTGTCAGTTTCGTCCCTCTTCGACCGCCCGCCAGACGCGCTCGGGGGTGAGCGGCATGTCGATATCGCGAACCCCAAAGGGTTCGAGGGCGTCGATGACGGCGTTCACGATCGCCGGGGGTGCGCCAATCGCCCCTGCTTCACCGACACCTTTCGCGCCCAGTGGATTGTGTGGGCTTGGTGTCACCGTCGAATCTAGCTCCATCTCCGGAATGTGCTCCGCCCGCGGCACGGCATAATCCTGCAGCGAGCCCGTCGTCAGCTGGCCGTTTGCGTCATACTCAGCATCCTCGTAGAGTGCCTGACCGATACCCTGAACGATGCCGCCATGGATCTGGCCTTCGAGCACTTGCGGGTTGATTTGCGTGCCCACGTCGTCGACGCCGATGTAGCGTTCGAACTCGATTTCGCCCGAGTCCGGGTCGACCTCGACGACCGCGACATGACAGCCGAATGTAAAGGTGAAGTTCTCTGGGTCGTAATAGGTCGTGAATTCGAGTCCGGCGTCGATGTCATCGGGTAAGTCACCCGGCGAATAGGCGAGGTCGGCAACCTCTTCCATCGTGACCGCCCGGTCGGGCGCACCAACGACGTGGAACTCGCCGTCGTCGAACGCAACGTCATCGGCGCTGACCTCAAGGGCGTGGGCGGCAATCCGGCTTGCTTTCTCGATGAGTTTATCCGCGCTCTCTCGGATTGCGCTGCCGGCAACCGGGACTGCCCGACTGCCCGCAGTGCCCCCTCCATAGCTCGTCTGATCCGTATCCCCTAGGCGGATTTCGATATCCTCCGCTGGGATCCCCAGGGCGTCTGAGGCGATCTGCGTGAACGCAGTCGCGTGTCCGGTGCCGATCTCCGCTGTCCCACTTTTGACGATAGCCGTTCCGTCGGAGGCGACTTGCACTTCGCCGACTTCGTGCCATCCGGGGGCAGACCCACACGATTCGACATAGCTCGAGACGCCGATACCAAGATAGCGATCATCCTGCCGAGCGCGCTCTTGTCGCTCCCGGAATTCGTCGTAGCCGATCTTCTCGAGCGCGACATCCATCGTGTGTTCGTAATCACCGGAATCGTACACCCGACCCATGTGCGTCTCGTAGGGAAACTGGTCCGGGTCGATCTGATTCCGGCGCCGGAGTTCAACCGGGTCCATGCCCAATTCGTCCGCGACGATGCGGATCATTCGCTCCGCCCAGTACGCAGCTTCCGGCCGTCCAGCACCGCGGTAGGCGGCGAGATACGCAGTATTCGTGTAAGCGCCGCGCGTATGGACGTAGCCGTGTGGGATGTCGTATTGACCCTTGGACATCACGCCGAGGTTCGTGGGCGGACTGGATCCCGCCGGCATCAGAAAGGCCCCGACCGGTGCCACGGTCTCTGCGGTGAATCCTTGAATAGAACCGTCGTCGTCCACCCCGACTTGTGCATCGATTAGATGGTGCCGGGAGTGGACCATCGAGCTGTGCTCCTCGGTGCGCGTCGCGGTCCATTTGACTGGATCGTCGACGTCCATCGCGGCACGTGCGGCAAGGACGTACCCCGAGTATGGCCGCAGCTTCGCACCGAAGCCTCCACCAACGTCGGGTGA
>JBDGPQ010000061.1:0-285 GCA_042219595.1 Haloarculaceae archaeon | reverse complement strand
CCGAACCGCTTTCCCGACGCGGTCGCCTCCCTCCGGACATGCAGGCGGCGCTCAGGCACTTCGAGAACGTCCGAAAGCGTCGACCGCATGTCGTGGGGCTTCTGCGATGAGAGGTGCACACGGAGGTCGCCGCCGCGGTACTCGGCGACGGCGGCCCGCGGCTCGACCGCCGTCGGGAGCACGCGGTTTATCTCGAGTTCGATATCCACGGTGTGGTCGGCCTGCTCGACAGCATCAGCGGCATTCTCGGGATCGCCCGTATCCCAGTCGAACGCCACGTTATCT
>JBDGPQ010000035.1:0-41062 GCA_042219595.1 Haloarculaceae archaeon | reverse complement strand
GTTGGGATGTGGTTGTTAAATATCGGTATCGTCGTCTTCTTAGGGGGAGAGATCGCCGCCGGCGTAGCCCATGGTGCCTGGATCATGGGCGCCGGTGTGCTGCTCGTCGTTCTGAAGATGATCCTAGGGCTGCAGCATTCGTCCGAGGTCGCGACCGGCGTCGGCGTCCCAGAGGCCGGCGACTAGTCGCGATCGACTGGTGGTTCGGTGGCGTACCCACGATCGGCGTACTCGAATCCCACCAGTTCGTTGGCCTCGCGGTCCTCGTCCATCGGAGCAGCAAAGTACGCGCGGATCTCGGCGATCAATCCAGTCTCCGGTTCGAAGTCATACCATTCGATCCCGCGCAGAACCGGGCCGTCTTGACCGGCAAAATGTGTCCACTCCATTGCAGCGGCAGCCCTGTCCGGATCGGTCTGAAGTCGGTCAACCGACCACGACGAGTCGACTTTCTCGACGAGTGTCGCCCAGTGCTCTCCGATCGTGTCTGCTCCTTGATACGGTCCTCCTTCCATTCCCGGAGGGAAGTAGTGGACGGCATCAGGGGTGAAGTGAGTCGCAATCGCCTCGGCTTCGCCAGTATTGCATGCCGCGAAGTAGTCCCTAAGACGTTGCTCCATCCTGTCAGCCGTGAGATCGCCCTCAGTGCCCATATGCATCTTTGGAGATGGCTTGCCGTTCTATAGGTTTGGGTCAAAGTATCCCTTCGTCCTTCAGGCGTTCAATATCGTCTTCATCATACCCAAGCTCCGCGAGAACGTCCGAGGTATTCGCACCGAGATGCTGCGGCTGGATGCGGGTCTCCGTATGGCCGTCTCCGAAATTGACCGGAAAGCGAACGGTGGGGATCGTCCCTTCCATTTCCGCGTTTTGTAAGTCTTCACGGAGGTCTTCCTCCTCCGTATATGGGTCATCCCATACGGAGAGCGTGTCATACACCGGCCCGGCTGGCACGCCCTCATCGCGCATTCGTTCGAACCACGCGTCGGTCGTACGCTCCGTGAACACATCTTCGAGAAGGTTATATAGTTGGCCCCGATTTTCGGCACGATCGGCGACCGTCTCGAATTCCGGCCGATCCACCAAGTCGGGTCTGTCGATGGCTTCGCAGAATCGAGGCCAAAGACTGTTACTTGCGACGCTGACGGCGAGATATGAGTCCTGCGTCTCGAACACTTTGTAGGGTGCGATCGAGCCATGTGCGTTACCACGGCGTGGAAATGGCTCGCCCTGAACGAGACTGTACGAGATTCGGTACCCAAGCCACCCGATCATCGCATTCATCAAAGAAACCTCAATGTATTCGCCACCACCATCACCAACATCACGCCCGTACAGGCTTGCTAGAATCGACTGAGCAGCGTAGGTCCCCGCCGCGATATCCCCCATTGGAACGCCACAATATCGTGGTGGGCCATCAGGATCACCGGTGATGCTCATGGCACCGCTCATTGCCTGAGCGATCATATCGAACGCGGTGAGATCCTCGTATCGAGATCCCTCTGCAAATCCGGTAATGGAGCAGTAAATGATCTCTGGGTTTGCCGCACTGACAGATTCGTAGTCCAGACCATATCGCTCTCCCCGTCCTGATTTGAAATTCTGGATAAAAACGTCCGCTTTTTCCGCGAGATCTAGCAGAACCTCCCGACCGTCGTCGGTCGTGAGATCGACGGTCACCGAGTATTTGTTCCGGTTGAGCCCGGCGAACTGTGCACTCAGACCGTCAACAGCTGGTGGAAAACTCCGCATTCCATCGCCTGATCCGGGCCGTTCAACTTTGACGACGTCAGCGCCAAGATCGCCGAGGTGCATCGTCGCCATAGGTCCGGCAACAAATTGCGTGAGATCGAGTACGCGGACGCCCTCCAGTCGGGACATGCTGGCCGATGGACCGGTTCGGGACGACTTAAGTACCGGGTCCGCTCAGTGGTCGGATTCGTGCGGATGGAGCCGCGTCCCATAGCGCTCGGCATGCTCAGTATACTCGATAAATCTCGGCGCATCCGGATCGAATGGTCGCTGGAGTGCCTCGAATGCCTTCTGTTTATCCCAGCTCTGGAGGCCGCCGATGGCCGACCGATCCTCGAGGTCATGGAAGTCCAAATCGTCCTTGGTGTACTCCCAGGCTCGGAGACCAGTCTCCGTGCGAATGATGACACTCGAATACTCCTCCGAGGATCCAACGGAACCAACCGTTAGATCGGCACAATACCCCGTAAAGTCCGCACACTCATCACACCCTTTCAATGCGGCGTCATGGAAGTTTTCGACATCTTCCTCGACGATCAACGTACCGTTGTGATCGTAGGCCATCATTTTGCCGTGGAGCACATCCAGCTTGCCGATATCAGCCGGATCGATGCCGCGCTCCTCACGAAGTTTGTCACCGATGAGCCGGTGGTAGTTGAAATTCTTCGTGCACATCAACGCGATCGTGTAATCGATCGCTCGGACGCCCGCTTCTTGTTCGGCATAGTCCCAGTCAAAGTCCTGGAGCGCCCTGATGCCCTCGATTTCGCAGGGCGTGCCAACGAGTGCTAAGCTCAGCTCGTCGGCAGGCTTATCCGGCAGTTTGTGGGCCCACCGATCAATCCCCAGATTGCCGAGTGCCATCGTCTGGTTGTAGAAACTACCAGCGTTTTCGATCACTTCCGCGGGTGTGGTGGCCAGGAAGGATTCGGCCTTCCATTCGTTGTCCTCGCTTTCGGTAGCGATCAGTGCGCCATCGATCTCACCGGCCTCCAGCAAGTGTATCAGAACGCTCGTGACGACGCCGCCGTCCTGGGCATTGCTTCGCCACCCTTCCTCAACTTTTGCGGAAAACTCAGTGATAGGATCGCCCGCGCCATCGACATTATCCTCGCCGCCGGTGATCTTCCACTGTCGTTCGTAACGCAGCCCCCCTCGCGGGCAGAAATCCCAACAGAGTGAACAGCCGGTGCACATCTTGACCAACTCTGGAAGGTCGTCCTCGCCAATGCCGATCGAATCCGACGGACAGGCGGCGACACATGTCCCGCATTGGATGCATCGTCCTTCATCGATCACCGCTTCGTCGAGTTCCATAAACCACGTCTTGTCATCGGGCTCGGGTGACCCATTCATTTCCCGGCGGATGCCGTATCCAGGAGTCTCGAGATCGACTCCGTCAGGGACCGACCGCCGTGTGTCCGGAGGTTCTTCATATACGTCCTGACTCGTGCCCTCGGTTGGCTCCGTAAATTCGAGATCCCGAAGCTGACCATCTGCTGTGACGTTCGACGGCGTTGTTCCGCCGTCAGTGGCCACCGCACCGGTGTCACAGCGACACGTGTCGGTGTGCTCATCTGTATCCGCAGGATCATCGATGAGGTCGTAATCCGGACCGTTCCACGTCTCGTCCGGGGGGCCGACGGCATCGACTGGGATGACGCCGCCGACATTGATGGGACGATCAACACGGGCGCCATCGGCCAGGGGCACTGTGGCGTGGGACTGGCCGACCTGGTCGGGGACCCCGGGAAGCCGTCGCTCGTCCTTAGTCACCGTGCGCCACCCCCGCACTAACCGGAGCGTCCGCACGCTGCATGATGTCGAGAAGGTCACTATTGGCAGTGCGCCGGCACCACGTATAGAAGCGCTCGTCATCCTCGCGGTTGTCTGCAAAGGCTGCAAACAGCTCCTCCAATGCCGGAATGACGGCCCCAGCAGGGACGGCTGCCTCCACCCAGTCGAGAAATTCGTTATCGGCTCCCAGTGAGCCACCGAGACCGAAGTCCATTCCCTCGATGATGGCATCACCCTCGAGGTTGCTCGCTGCCTCCGGGTCGTCAACCTTCACGGTCTCTCCTCTGAATCCAATGTCAGCGATCTGTGGCTGGGCGCAGGAGGCCGAGCAGCCCGACATATGCATTCGAACGACATCGAGGTCTTCCGGGACGTCGATTCGGCGGTCAAGCGCCCTCGCCCACTTATAGACCCGCTCCTTTGTCTCGATAATGCCGTAATTGCAAAACTCGCTGCCTGTGCAGCCCACGGCCCCCCGAGCGAACGGCCCGGGATCGTGTTCGTACTTTCTCGCGAAGGACTCCTCGAAGAGGTCACCGAGCCGGTCCTCTGGAATATGGCTAAGCAAAAAGTTCTGATCTGTTGAAAGCCTGACCGTCGCGTCTTCGGTTCCATGTCGTTGGGCAGCGCGGCCAACCTCGGCGAACTCCTGGCCACTCATGCGCCCGGCAATGACGTTGAACCCAACGTAATGGAGGCCGTCCTGCTTCTGCGGATGAACACCGACGTGGTCACCGCGGTACCCCCGTGTGAGATCCTGGCCTCGCGTCGGCAGGTCAACCGCACACCTCTCACGTACGGCCCGCTCGAATGCTTCCGGGCCCATCTGCTCGACAAGGTACCGCATCCGGCAGACGCCGCGATTATTGCGATCGCCGAGCTCCTTGAAAACTTGTGCCACCGCACGGCAGAACTCGACGGTGTCTTCCGGCGGCACGAAAATGTCGAGGTCCGAGGCCATCCGCGGGCCATCCGAGAGACCGCCGCCAACCCGAACGTGGAATCCGTATTGGTCCATCTCATCGACGGTCTTCCGGGCAGGTGTCAGCCCGACATCGTTGATTTGTGACTGCGCACAATCGTCATGACACCCCGTAATAGTCATCTTGAATTTCCGAGGCAGGTTCGCATACTCCCGGTTTCCCGTAAAGTAGTCCGAGACGGCCTCGACAACCGGTTGCCCGTCGAAGGCTTCGTGGTCTGAGAGTCCAGCTGCCGGACACCCTAGGACGTTCCGAGCACCGTCGCCACAACCCTGGATGGTCGTTAGTCCGACCTCATCGTACCGTTCCCAGATCTCCGGGACGTCCTCGATCTCAATCCAGTGCATCTGGACATCCTGGCGGGTCGTAATGTCGAGAAAGGCATCCCCCCAGACATCATTTTGCTTCGTCCCACCGTGCTCCTGGGGCGCGGTCGCGAAGTCATTGGCGACCTCACCGATCACCTCCGCCTGCTCGGGTTCGAGCTGACCGCCGGGAACCTTCGTCCGCAGCATGTAGAAATCATCGTGGACACCGTGAGTGTACATGCCGGCCCATTTTAGCCGCTCGAACTCCCCGGGACCGGCGCGTTCCTCGATCTCGTCGAAACTCAGCCCCTCTGCGGCGTAGTCATATACATCCTCGATCACATCAAGAGGATGCTTCTCCTGTTTCCACCGCTCGACTTCGTTCATGCCGTCCACCGTCGATGGCCGAATCGTCGGCTCTGACCGCCCGTCACTCGGACCGCGGATCGACTCATACCCCGGCCCATGAGCCAGTCACTGATGTAGATCGCTTTCACGGCGAGCCCTGCCAGCGATCGGCCGAAGCGGTAATATTTGCTGTCTCTTTGAACATGCGGCGGCAAGTTCGAACGGTCTGCGATCCGAATTCAGCAGTCTTGTCGGATTTAGCCTGCGTCGGCGTCATCGATACCGGAGGGATTCCCCGGCTCCACTGAGCGGCGGAAAGGACGGCCCCTGCGAGCGCGGTTAAGAACACGGCCATTATATCCAGTACAATGAGTTTGCCGACGCGGACGGTTGCCAGTCTTCTGCAGCGGCTACATCGCCGATTTTCCGGACTCCTCGAGCGTTCACCGCCCCGGACGGACGGTGGCATGTTGCTCGCCGAGGATGACCATGGGCGTGAAGAGTCAGATCACCTGCGGGACGTCTCAGATGGAGCCGGGTGCACTGAGATCTGGGAGCACCTCTCGGAGCAACGCGAGGAGGAGGAGCGCGATGACGAGCCCTGAAACGATCGTGATTGCGGCACACGGCTCACTGGAGGACGGTCGCGCGGCTGCGCCAGCGCACGCACATGCCGAACGACTCCGCGCCCAAGGAGTGGCCGACGCGGTCCGCGTCGGCTTCTGGAAAGAGGAGCCCGCCTTGCGGTCGGTGGTCCAATCGATCGAGACCGGCGCGGCGACAGTGGTTCCATTGCTAACGAGTGAGGGGTACTTTGCGCGTGAGGTCTTTCCGACAGAACTCGAGTTGCCGCGAGAGAGCGCAGTGACGCTTCGCTACACCGATCCAATCGGAACACACCCATCGGTTGCGACTGTTATCGACGATCGAGTCGCCACTCACGCCGATCACCCGGAGTCAACCACCGTAATCCTCGTCGGCCATGGCACGGAGCGAAATCCACGCAGTGCAGCTGCGACTCGCCGACATGCCGATCGCGTTCAAGCACGGGGTACATACGCAGCGGTTCACGCGGCATTTCTCGATGACGACCCGGCCGTCGTAGACGTGTTAGAGCGGGTCTCAACAAATGAGGTAGTAGTCGTCCCGGTGTTCATCGCCGATGGTCCCCACGCCGCCGAGGATGTGCCGGCTTCGTTTGGCCATCCTGGTATCGGTCAGACCGCCAACATCAGTGGACATCGAGTCCACTATACCGGTGCAGTTGGGACGGCACCCTCACTCGCGGACGTGATCATTGAGCGGGCAGTCGAGGCCGGAGCGGTGATTGATAGAGACGAATCTGGACGAGGAGTGCAAGCTGCCGAGCGGCGTCTTTGCGAGCGACTTGCGTCGGATGACATGCCCTCCAAGTGGGGTCAGGTACGGATCCGAGAGCAACCTGAAAGCTTCGCTGTTTGTCACGTCAACGATAGCGATCAACCCATACCGACGCTCGATGAGATGGAGACACTGGCGGCGCTGCGTGCACGGGTGCGGCGAGATGCCACCGGTGGATACCGGCCTCTTACTGGCGAGCCGACCCTACCAGAGGGATGGATCCTGAGTGGCCTCGATACCCGAGACGTAATCAGGGCGCTCGAAGTTGTCTACCCGGGTGCGGTGTTCGCGTGGGATCGTGATCGACGAGGCACATTGGATCCAACATCTCTCTCGGACACGCTCTCCCGACAGCAGGGTATGTATAGGAATGTGGCGTCGCTGGAGCCAGCGGAGCGCGAGGCGGCGATCACGGCAGTCTGTGGATCCTGCGTTCGGGACCGTCGATGGGGGGTCCGTGAAGGGAATACGCCTGACAGCGGTGCGGGGATTCCGTGCGCGGAAGCCTGTCCGTTCTTTCTCGCGGCGGCTCACGGGATGGCCGAATACGGACCGGAGGCGGCGGATAGCGTCGCGCCAACCGTCCATTCAGCAGCGTTCGATGACCCGGAAAATGCTGTGCGAGTTCGCTATGCCAGAGCACTCGACGCGCCCGCGAGTATGCCTGGAGGGACCAGATAATGCACCCCGGCACTGTCGCCATCGTCGGGGCCGGACCGGGTGACCCCGCGCTGCTCACAGTCCGGGCGCGGCGGCGTCTTGACGATGCGGATGTTGTCTTTCATGATTCATTGGTCGGAGATCGAGTGGTCGCCTCGATTCCCGCCGCGACGCGAGTTGAGAACGTCGGAAAGACACCAAATGAGGGGCGCACACCCCAAGCCGAGATCAACCGGCGGTTGGTGACCGCTGCGAGGAACGGCGATCGTGTCGTGCGGCTCAAAGGCGGTGACCCGACGGTGTTTGGTCGTGGCGGCGAAGAGGCGCAACACCTCGCTACCCGCGAAATTCCCTTTGAATTGGTTCCGGGGGTATCGTCCGTGCTTGCTGGGCCAGCGGCGGCGGGTATTCCGCTCACACATCGCGACGTGGCGTCGAGTCTCACGGTGATTACTGGTCACGAAGATCCGACAAAAGCTGACAGCAATCTCGATTGGCCGGCCCTTGCAAACACGATTTCGGCCGGGGGCACACTCGTCATTCTGATGGGCGTTGGAACACTCCCGGATACAGCCGCAACACTCCAAGAGCACGGTGTCGATTCGGACACGCCAGCCGCGGTGATCGAGCGGGCCAGCCTCCCTGGTGAGCGATCGGTCGACGCCGACCTCGGAGAGATAGCCGAAGCGGCGGCTGACATCCGGCCCCCGGCGGTGACAGTCGTCGGCGATGTCGTCTCGATCGGCGCGATGGTAGCCGAGTGGCATGGGACCGAAGCAGCCCCCGCCCAGCCGGCAGCTGAACAACCGCCACTCGAGGCCGACGGCGGTCGGGAGGTTCGATGATGAGCGATCGACCGCTCCGGACGTTGTTGACCGAGGTCATGGGCTCTGGACCCAAGACGGCCGATGATATGACTTACGAGCAAGCCCGGAACGCGTTTGACCACATCCTCGACGGGAATGCCGACCCAGTTACGTTGGGTGGCTTCTTGCTCGCGGCTCGGTGGAAAGTGAATACGCCAACCGAACTCGCTGGGTTTCTCGATGCGTTGCGTGACCGTGCGACCCTGTCGTCTCCGGAGGTTCAGCCTGTAGACTGCGGAGCGAACTACGATGGCAAGACAGAGACGGCCATTCTTGGGGTAGCCGCAGGCCTTGTCGCGGCTTCAGCCGGGGTACCGATCGCTGTCCATGCTGGTCGCCGATTACCGGCCTCGCATGGCGATACATACCGGAATGTCCTTGAGGCACTGGACGTCGAGACGAGCCTGACGCCGTCGGCAAGCGCTCAGGTGCTCGACGAAGCTGGATTTGCCTTGTACAACCAGTCCCATTTCCTGCCCGCACTCGATGCTTTACGCGACGTCCGCACATCCATGGGGGTTCGAACGCCGCTCAACACAGTTGAGACACTCGTCAATCCAGCAAATGCATCGGTCCATCTTGGCAGCTTCTTCCACCTCTCGTATGGTGAGCGGATTGCACGCACCGTCGCAGAGAGTCATTCACTGCCGGTTGAGCGGGTTGTCCTGCTCCAGGGTCTCGAAGGCTATGATGATGTCCGACCGGGTCGGACAACAATGGTTGAGTGGCGGTGCGGTGATGAGATAGCCGAACGTCAGCTTGAGGCCCGCAAACACGGCATCGAGTTCGATCGTTCGACACTGGGAGTTGCAGACATTGCGGCGGACTCCGCAGCCATTACCGAGTCGATCCTAGCCGGTGAGCGCGATGGGCCAATTGCAGATGCCGTCGTACTCAATGCCGCGATACGGATCTATGCCGGCGGCGCAACGAACTCAATCGCTGAAGCTCTCGAATTCGCGCGGGAACGACTCGACGCCGGCGCGGCCCGTGAGCGACTGTCGATACTTCGAGATGCCGAGTCAACTGAAACAGTCACCCCTCGAAACCACCCGTGACCGCATCTCGAATCGGCTCGGCCACGGCCGCCGGCTCGAGCTCGTCCAGCCGGTGATACGATGCTTCCATCGCGTCAGCAAGACGGCGCACGAGGCCAAGTCGAACCGGGCCGGTCTCGGTATCGAAACATAGCGCTGGGACACCTTCTGCGGCGATGTCACGGGCACGATCCATCGCCGCCACCGTTGGACTGACATCACCGGTCACATGGTTGGCCCGGCCATCGGACAATACGACGAGCAATGGAGCGAGCGACAGCCGACCGTTTCGTTCAGAGCGGATAACATCCAAACCCCGCTGAAGCCCAGCCGCGAGTGGCGTTCGACCGCCGGTGGGCAGCTCGGCGAGTGCAGCCATTGCCTCACTGACATCAGACGTTGGCGTGAGTAATGTCTCTGCGTCATCAGCTCGAAACCCAATCAGACCAACTGCATCGCGGTCCCGATCGGCATCAGCAAGGAGCGACCGGATCGCCCCCTTCACCGCAGTCATGCGGTCGTTGGCGCCCATCGAGCCGCTCGCGTCGACAACGAACAGGATTAGGTTCCGGGCGGGAGCGGCCCTGACGGGTTCGCGAACGTCCGCCGGTCGCAGTGCAATAGCACAATCATTCTCGGCAGATCGTGCACCTTGGTATGGCGCGGCTGCGCGAACAGTTGCATCGATTGCGATGTCGGTTGTGCTGCCACGGGGACGTCGAGCGCGGATATACGCCCCATGTCCGTCAGCAGTCGTCGTACGCCCGTGACCTCGACCTGGGTCGGCCTCTCGAGCCAGATCGTTTCGTATCGACCGGGTGCCATCGGGCGTCTCGACATTCTCACCGATCGGAAAGACGCGATCCTCAGCGGCCGATCCAGTATGGTCATCCCCATCATCGCCGTCATCCGTAGGTTGACTCCCCATCGCCGTATCCGATACGTCATCTTCGGATCCTGACTGATCAAGATCGGGCAGATCCTCCGGATCGGGTTTGTCGGGCCGTCCACTCCCATCGTCAGCTCCATCGCCCGGTGATCCGGATCCCTGAGAGTCTGTATCGCGCCGGCGGTTCGACCGGTGGCCGAGCGCTAACTCCGCTGCCCGGTCGACATCGGCCACCGTGGCCGCCTCACGGCCGTCAAGCGCCGCCAATGCCCTGGCGGTTCGGTGAATGACGATATCGGCACGCAGTCCGGCGACCTCGTGCTCGAGACAGATGCCAACGATCCGATCGAGAAGTTCATCGTCGAGTTGGACGGTCGGATAGCGTTCTTGCGCGCCGATAATCCGCTCAGCGAGAGCTTCCTCAGCATCCTCCCATTCGGCAGCGAATCCTGCCGGATCAGCCTCGAACCGCGTTCGCCGGCGGACGACAGTCTTGCGATCTTCCGCTTCGAGTCCATCCTCAAGATCGACGGCGAGCCCAAACCGGTCAAGCAGCTGGGGTCGTAGCTCCCCCTCTTCGGGATTCATGGTTCCGACGATGAGCACGTTGGCGGGATGCTCGACAGAGACACCCTCGCGTTCAACCCGATTCGTCCCAGACGCTACCGCATCCAGCAGGACATCAACGAGGTGATCATCGAGGAGGTTGACTTCGTCGACGTACAGGATTCCTCGATTCGCTTTGGCGAGCAAGCCCGGTTCGAAGGCTTGCCGGCCCTCTTGAATGGCGGATTCGATGTCGAGCGTTCCCAGGACGCGATCCTCGGTCGCCCCAATCGGGAGCGTGACGAATGGCGTAGAGATCTCTTCGACGACCGACCCATCGAGGTCGCGCTCCGCACAGTCTGCACACTGAAGTGACCGGTCGGTCGGGTGACAATGATACGGGCAGTCGGCTACGGCTTCGATCGACGGGAGGACATGCGCGAGACTTCTGGCGGCTGTCGATTTGGCCGTTCCGCGGGTCCCAGAGATAAGTACACCGCCGATGTCGGGCGCAACGGCATTGCATAGCAGGCCATCTTTCATATCCGAGCGATCGACGATCGCATTAAACGGAAAGTAGGGCTCGTCAGTCATTCTTGACGAGCCTCCAGTTGGCCTTCGTTCTCGAGCAGTAATTGTTCGAGCGCAGCCCGGAGATCCTCGTCGGGATCCTCCCAAAGCTCGCGATCCATGGCCTCGATAAGACGCTCGCTCATCGATCGAATCGCCCACGGATTGTGCTCCTCGAGAAACGCCCGGTTCTCGTCATCGAGCAGGTACGTCTCGGTGACGTCTGCATACATCCAGTCGTCTACCACCTCCGCAGTGGCGTCATAGCCAAAGAGGAAATCTACCGTTGCCGCCATTTCGAGGGCGCCCTTATAGCCGTGTTCACGCATTGCCTCGATCCATTTTGGATTGACAACACGGGACCGGAAGACCCGACGTGCCTCATCATCAAGCGTCCGAACCTCGACGTTTTCCGGTTCGGCACTGTCGCCGAACAGTGCCGTCGGATTCTCCCCGGTGATCGCGCGGATCGAGGCGATCATCCCGCCGTGGAACTGAAGATAGTCATCGGAATCGAAAATATCGTGTTCACGGTTATCCTGGTTTTGCACGGCCACGTCGACGCCGGCCAACCGTTCCGTGAACGTGTCAACGGCCTCAGTGCCGTATTCGTCGTCGGTATAGGCGTATCCACCCCAATTCATGTAGACCGAGGCGAGATCTTCCTCATCATCCCAGTTGCGCTGGTTGATTGCCGGGAGAATACCCGCACCGTACGTGCCCGGCTTGCTTCCGAAAATCCGATATCGCGAACGTTGTTTCGCAGCCTCCGGGTCCATCCCCTCGGCTTCATGGCGCTCACGGTCCCGCTGGGTGTGTTTGCGGACGAAGTTGCGCTCCGGGGGCTCATCGCGGTCGGCGACCAGATTGACTGCTTCATCGAGTAGATCGATCACGTGGGGAAACGCATCCCTGAAGAAGCCGCTAATACGGACCGTTACGTCAATACGCGGTCGGCCGAGTTCCTCCAACGGGATCACCTCAAGCCCTTCGACGCGGCGATTCTCCTCATTCCAGACCGGTTTCACGCCGAGTAACGCGAGAATTTCCGCGATATCGTCGCCCTTGGTTCGCATATTCGACGTCCCCCAGACCACGATCCCGACTGACTCCGGATATGCGCCGTCTTCTTCCAGGTGTGTCTCAAGAAGCGCAGTCGCGAGATCCTGGCCGACCTCCCAAGCATATGGCGATGGAACCGCTCGCATATCGACGGAGTAGAAGTTTCGACCAGATGGAAGGAGTTCCGGCATCCCGCGCGTCGGTGCACCACTCGGTCCTGCAGGCACGTATCCACCATCCAGTCCGGCAAGCAGATTATCGAGTTCGTCCGTCGTTTGGTCCACAGCCGGGATGAGGTCGTTATGTACGAACTCCAGGACACGCCGCACCGGGGAGTCACACCCGATGTCATAGCGCCGAGCGACTGCGTCCGGATCGTCACCCTCGACGAGCGCCGCGAATAGTGTCCGTGCGAAGGATTCGATAGCCGACTCGACGTCCCCACGAATCCGCACTGACTCCGTATCGATATCGTCGAGAAATTCGGGCGTGTCACCCTCGTAGGCTGTCCCGGGATCGTCGGTCACCCGGTCATAGTCGATGCCGTACTCCTCGGCGATCGCCGAGTGAATCCCAGGCACGTGCTCCGTGTCGAGCCGGAGTAACGACGTGAGGAAGTGCACCAAGTCCTCACCTGCCGGTGGTTCACCGAGGACATGCAGGCCCCCACGGATCTGAAGCGCGCCGATCTCGCAAAGATACCCGTCGATTTCATCGGTGAATTCGCCGAAGTCGTCCGGCTGCTCATCGACGCCGAGATCGACGTGAAGGTCGTTCTCGAGGATGAGTTCCCAAATCTCCTCCCGGATCCGCGGCAGTTTACTCGGATCAAGCTCTTCGGCCTCCTGGTACTCGTCGAGAAGCGTTTGGAGGTGGTCGAGATCATCGTAGGTGTCGGCAGTCGTCATCGGTGGTACAAGGTGGTCGATTATGACCGAGTGAAGCCGCCGCTTGGCTTGGGACCCCTCGCCGGGATTGTTCATGATGAACGGATAGAATATCGGCAAATCCGGATTGCAGACCTCTGGATAGCAGGATTCGGACAGAGCAACCGCTTTCCCCGGGAGCCACTCTAGTGTGCCGTGTTTTCCGGCATGGACGATGGCATCCGCCTCGAACCCATCCGTAAGCCACCGGTAAAAGCCCACGTAATGATGGGTGGGCACAAGGTCAGGGCTGTGGTAGATGGCGATCGGATTCTCCCCAAAGCCCCGCGGCGGCTGAATGCCGACGAAGACGTTTTCGAAGCGAACACCGGCGAAGTACACTTCTTCACCGTCCCGATATACGTCACCAGGGGGCTCGTCCCATTCCGCCGTGAGTTCTCCCTGGACCTCATCGGGGAAGTCCTGAAACCAATCCGCGTACGTCTCTGCGTCAACCCGTCCCGGCGCGGCCCGCATCTGTTCGCGTGTCAAAAACTGCTCGTCGTACCCTCCGCGGTCGAGCAGGAGTTCCATCAAATCATCACCGGTCTCTGGAAGATCGCCGGTTTCGTAGCCCGCCTCCTTGAGCCGTTCGAGGACGTTCAGCACCGACGCGGGCGTGTCAAGTCCGACGGCATTGCCAACTCGAGAATTATCTGCGGGAAAGTTCGTCAGAAGAACAGCAACCCTCTTGTCGGCATTGTCGATGCCATCGAGCCGGGCATAGCGGTCAGCGACGTTGACCGCTGCCGGCGTCCGGTCGGGGTGTGGCCGATGCCGATGGACTGGACCCGTGACCGCGGCATCGAGGTCAGCAGGCTCGCGGAACGACGATGGACTCCCGATTATCTGACCATCGAATTCGGGCATGGCAACTTTCATCGCGGTATCCTGCGGCGTCAAGCCCTCCTCGTTCGATCGCCACTCTTCGACGGTCGAGGACGATGTCATCGCCTGGATAACTGGTATGTCAAGATCCTCGAGGAAGGCCGTCCCGGCCGGATCGCTCATCGTCGCACGTTCACCTCGATCGAGTTCACCCATGTGGTAGCTCAGTGTATTGAGGAGCACTGACGGGATCGGCTCTCCCTCATCATCCGTGAGATAGAGATCCACGACTGGGCGGTCCGTAGTGGCATCCTCCGGAGGGTCACGCATCGAGTAGACGAATATTGGAAGCGGATCATATCCCTGCGCCTCTACCTGCGCGATCAATTCGTCGATCGCGTCGAGATTTCCGCTGAGCCAGTTCGCCCGGTAAAAAAGGACAGCCATGGTGGGCCGCCCTGACGAGCAGAACTGCTCGCGATACGTCTGAAGATCTTGAAGTGGTTCATCCAAATCCGGATGGTAGAGCCCGTGCCACGGGAGTTCTCTGGGCGGGTCGAAATCGAACTCATCTGTCAAATATGTAGTCGCTAGGTACCTGAAGGCCTGTTCGACGTTTCCGACACCGCCATGGGTGAAGTACTCGAAGACTCTGCCCACCTCTGCAGGGGGCACCGTACTATGGCCAGTCAGTTCCTGGTCGTATTCACGCGTTCCGGGTAGGACAATAAGGGGGAGATTTCGCTCCTGAGCGAGATTTCCGAGGACCTCGAGACCCTCCTCGAAGTAGCGCGATCCCCCGAGGACCCGTACGACGATTACACTCGGTGTGGTCTCCAAATCATCCAAAAATTCGTGAACAGCCGATCGCGACTGAAGCTGATCGGTGCTCGCGAGCCGCACGACCGGGAAATCGTCAGGAAGCCGGTCGATGGCGGCCTGTCCGGCCAGCAATTCTGTGTCTGCCGAGGTAACGAACGTAAGCATCCGATTGGGCCCGATTCAGGTACAACCGAGTTAGACCTTTTGCAACCTTAGTTGTAACACGCCCTCACTCGGCGAGGGTATTCGCCGCCACGAGGAACCACGATTGACCTTGAGCCCCGCCACCAATGGGGGCGCCGGGACCCCCCGGTGTCAGTGCTACCCGCTTTACCTCGCCATCGTTCCCAACGAACCCACTCACGATCTCAACCGTCTCTCGAGCCAATGATGCATAGTCCTCTGGCAGAAGATCGAGTTGGACGCCGGTGGCAAAGGCATGTGCAAATTGGCAGGCGCCGGAGACTTCCAGCGGAGCATGCGGATCGTCAAGGACATTCCGCCACAGGCCGCTTGCATCCCGAACCTCCCGTATCGCGGCTGCATGCTCCACGAATCTGTCTTCGAGCGCAGCCCGACCCTCGTGATTCTCGGGAAGAACACGCAACGTGTCGGCCATTCCCGTGAGCATCCACCCGTTCCCGCGGGACCACAACGAACTCTCCGGGTAGAAGTCCGGCTGTTCACACCAAATGTGGCGGTATAGGCCCGAGGCATCATCGTGGAGGTGCTTGGCGTGAATCGCAATCTGCTGCACTGCTTCGTCGATCGCATCGGGTTCGTCGGCGAGGACACCATAGCGCGCAAGAAACGGTGAGAACATATCGACGGCGTCGATCCACAGCTCTTTCCGCTCGCGTCGGCATGCCGCCATCGTCCGTTCGGTCCACTTCACAGAGGGCTTCATACTGTCGACGGGCAGCGTCACGGTACCGGTCATTCCCGGTCCGGTCATACACGTCGAGAACGCATTGCCCAATCATCGGCTGGCCGATGTTTGTTGTGTATCCACCAACCCCACCCCACTCCGCGACGACATCGTCCCAGGATCCAGCACCGCTGAAATCGGCAGCAAGTTGCCCATCAGACGTCTGCGTCGCCACCGCGTGGTCGACCAGGTCACGAACACTCTCAGCCACGGAGCGCCATGCCACGCTCGGCGAGCGATGCCCATGCATGGTTCGCAGAGGCTTCAAATGCGTAAGTGGCTGCTCGACGAACCGGATCTGATTCCATAGGCACGTCTCGCGGGCCGATGGCAAATATGTGGGCGTCCACCGAGGTCACACCGGCTCCGAGAGCTGTGTTAGGTGATCGCCTCCAGCATCGTCCTCGCGAATGGATTCGAGCGCGCGATCGAAATGGTCGTGTGTGATTGCGATGTCTTCGACGGTTGCCTCACTGTCTGTGGCTGCTGCGCGCACGTACTCGGTCACGGCAAGCTGGGCGGCGTCACGGCAGACTGCTTCAATATCCGCGCCAACGAGACCATCAGACCGCGCAGCCAGTTCGTCAAGGTCAACGCCTGGGGCTAACGGCTTATCCCGAGTATGAATCTCGAATATTTCTCGACGCGCGTCGGCGTCTGGCGCGTCGATCTCAATATGTCGATCCAGTCGGCCAGGCCGCAATAGAGCGTCGTCGATCAGATCCGGCCGGTTCGTCGTGGCAATGACGACGACATCCTCGAGTTCCTCAAGCCCATCGAGTTCAGTCAGCAACTGAGACACGACTCGCTCGCCGACGTTTGAATCGCCGACACCGTGGCCTCGCTCTGATGCCACGGCGTCAATTTCGTCGAAGAATACTACCGTTGGGGCGTTCTCTCGGGCTTTGGCGAAAACCTCACGGACGCCTTTCTCGCTCTCCCCGACGTACTTGTCGAACAACTCAGGACCCTTGATGGAGATGAAGTTAGACTGTGCTTCGTTTGCGACAGCTTTCGCAAGCAATGTCTTACCGGTCCCAGGTGGACCGTGGAGGAGGACGCCCTTCGCTGGTTCGAGGCCAGCCTGTTCATAGGCATCGGCGTGTTCGAGCGGCCACTGCACTGTTTCCTGAAGACGCTCCTTTGGATCGTCGAGGCCACCGACATCATCCCAGGTGACGTCTGGCACCTCGACAAACACCTCGCGTAATGCCGAGGGCTCGATGCCTCTGAGCGCAGCCTTGAAATCATCTGCCGTGACCTCGATCGAGTCAAGGACATCGGCAGGAATCTCCTCCTTATCGAGATCAAGCTCGGGACGAATTCGGCGAAGTGCCCCCATTGCGGCTTCTTTGGCGAGGTTTTCGAGATCGGCACCAACGAATCCCTGTGTTGATTCGGCGTAGCGGTCTAGATCGACGCCATCGCCGAGGGGCATCCCCCGTGTGTGAATGCGGAGGATCTCCTCGCGGCCGCTTCGATCTGGAACCCCGATCTCAATTTCGCGGTCAAACCGGCCCGGGCGGCGGAGGGCTGGGTCGATCGCGTCGATGCGGTTTGTCGTTCCAATAACCGTGATCTGACCCCGTTCCTCTAAGCCATCCATAAGACTGAGCAGTTGAGCAACAACCCGACGTTCGACATCTCCACCAACCTCCTCTCGTTTTGGAGCGATAGAGTCGAGTTCATCGATAAAGATGATCGCTGGGGCGTTTTCCTCAGCCTCCTCGAAGATCTCTCTGAGCTGCTCCTCACTCTCTCCGTAATACTTCGACATGATCTCCGGACCGGAGATCGTCCGGAATTCGGCGTTAATTTCGTTTGCCACAGCCTTCGCAATCAGCGTCTTGCCAGTCCCCGGAGGTCCATGCAGAAGCACGCCCTTTGGTGGTTCGACGCCAAGGGTGCCGAACAATTCGGGGTGGCGCATTGGCAGCTCGATCATCTCCCGGACCTGTTCGAGTTCGTCATCGAGTCCGCCAATATCTTCGTATGTAACGCCGGGTGCCGTGGATTCGTCGATATCGCTCGATTCGACCGGTACATCGCCAGCGCTCCGATCGGTGACATTGATATCGGTATGATCACCAACGACGACCGGGCCGCTTGGAGTCGTTTCGACAATTTCGACCGGAATTCGTCGGTCGGTTCGGCCGGACAATAGACCGAAGCCGATCGGAAGCGCAACAGTCTGACCGGCCGTCACGGCTTGATCGGCGAGGTGATCGCGAAGGTGCGGGCCAAGGTCGCCTCGAATTCGAACGGTTCCAGGGAGCGCAATTACTATGCGATCGGCCGGCTCGACCGTTGTCCGCTCAACCTCGACAGGGTCGTCTATACTCACACCGGCCGCCTGCCGGAGTTGGCCATCGATTCGAATCACGCCATGACCAGCGTCACTCGCGTCACTCGGCCAGACCCGGGCCACGGCCGCCTGTCCGTCGGGCCCGAGAATACGCACGAAATCGCCGCTACTGACACCGAGGTCCGAGAGTACTTCGCGATCGATTACGGCCATCCCGCTGCCGGGTTCGCGGTTCTTGAGCTGTTTAACGCGGAGTTGCATAGCACTCACCTCCAAAATTGCTGAAAAATATGCTGCACCTGGGCAGGGGAGTCGCCGTCTTTACGACTCGATCTCGATCTGCCGGCCGCGCGTTGTTGCGCCGGCCATCACCGGCAACCGGACTTCGAGAATCCCGTTCGTGTACTCCGCAGTGATGTCCTCGTCCTCGACGTTCTTTGGGAAGCGGAACCGACGGTGGTAGGTCTTCCGCTGACTCCGTCGCTCGTCCTCTTGTTCCGCCGCGATGTTCAGCACGCCGTCGTCCCACGAGACGGCGATTTCCTCGGGATCGAAGCCCGGCAATTCGACGCTCAGAACGAACTCATCCTCTTCCTCGTATAGTTCGTAATCGTTGCTGCCGGTCTCAAAGAGTCTGCTTGGGAAGTCGGTGCCTCCGAACCAGGAACTGGATGGTCGCGTGGGGAGCGCCATTTCTGGTCACCCCGATTGCAGTTAAAGATTGTTTGCGGTTCCAAATAAAGATTCGGATTCATGCGATCAGCTACCACGAATCATGCTCACATTTGTCTGCTAATATGGTTCCCAATGACGGTCGAGTTCAACGAACCAGCCCGCCGATTGGGGTACCATCAGATTGCTCGACCGCCAACGCACCAGGTAATTCGTTCACGCATGCCCGGCAGTATCGATATCCCAGTTCGTTTTCGACACCGCACTCCGGACATGCAACCGTCCCATCTGCATCTGCTGTCGTGGAATCCTCATCCAATGCAGATCCTCCCATCGCAACCGATCCGAGACGGTATGCCGCCCGTAATGCAAGTAGATTCAGGAGGACCGTGACGAGCACGAGCCCGATCATCCACAGCCCCGTGGCCATGGTTACACCTCCTGTTGATTTGTATGTACGCCAGGCTCAAAATTCTTGATCGTCCGCGTATTAGCAAACAAGTCTCAAATTACATTCATGTTCTCGAGTCTTCGAATGTCCTCATCTGAGAATCCATGGCGCATGAGTACTTCGTCCGTATGCTCCCCAAGCTCCGGCATCGGTTCGCGCCGATGCTCTAGCTCGTTGAAGTCAATCGGGTTGTCGATGAACCGAAGGGAACCATCCGCGGTTTCGATCTCCTGGACTAGCTCGAGATGGTCGGTCTGGGGGTGATCAAGTACCTCATCAAGCTGATTGACGTCTCCCCAGGGAAGATCGACCTCGTCGAACCGGTTTGCCCAGTAATCCCGAGACTCGCTGGCGATCTCTGTCTCGATGATCGATTCGAAGGTCTCCCGGTTTGCCATCCGTGATTCGTTATCCTCGAATCGTGGGTCGGTGGCGAGCTCGGGTCGATCGATCACGTCCGCACAGAAGGTTTCCCAGTGATCACGGCTGAGCACGGCAAAATTGATGTATTCACCATCGGCGGTCTCGTGGGGCCCATATGGGGTAAGCAAGTGGTGGCGCATCCCCTTGCGCTCGGGAATTTCGCCGGCGTGCCAATACTTGTGGGGGAAATAACCCAACCAGGAGACGATCCCGCCAAACATCGTCGTCTCAATCTCCTGGCCCTCACCGGTCCGCTCACGATGAAACAGCGCGACGAGCGCCGCCATCGCCGAGTACATCCCAGCATTAATGTCACAGATCGAGAGTGGGATTTTCGCCGGTGCATCAGGCGACCCGTTCATCAAGATCAGGCCGGTCTCGCCTTGCATAACCATATCATACGCTTTTCGATCGGCGTAGGGGCCATCCTGGCCATAGCCGGAGAGATTGATGTAAATCAGTCCGTCATTGCGGTGGGCAAGGTCTTCGTAGGCGATCCCAAGCCGTTCAACGACACCGGGCGAATAATTTTGGACGACGACGTCCGCCTCCGACGCGAGTTCGAAAAACACCTCACGGCCTTCGTCGGCCTTCAGGTCGAGTTCGATACTCTTCTTGTTGCGATCGACCCAGGCATGGGCCGAGGAACTTCCATTCACGACGCTGTCCCAGTGACGATTGACATCACCGACCCCGGGTCGTTCGACTTTGACCACCTCCGCGCCGAAATCCCCGAGCAGTCGAGTGCATAATGGCGCGCTAATTCCACTCTCGAGTGCCAGGACGTCGATGCCATCGAGCGCAAACATCAGTACGACCTGGGAAGTCCGAGCACGTGTTCGCCGATGTAGTTCAGGATCATCTCGTCACTCACTGGCGCGATATGGGTCATCCGGGCCTCGCGATAGAACCGCTCGACATCGTATTCCGCGGCGACACCGTAGCCTCCATGAGTCTGAACGGCTGCATCCGTCGCCTCAGAGGCCGCCTCCCGCGCCATGTACGCAGCGATATTCGCAGCTTCGCCGACATCCCGACCCTCCTTGAAGGCTTTCGCAGCCTGGTACGTGATATTGCGTGCGCTCGTCATCCGCGCATAGGCCTCCGCGAGCGGGTGCTGAATGGCCTGATTCTTGCCAATCGGCCGGTCGAATACCTCTCGTTCCTTGGCATACTGGACGGCGCGGTCAATCGCGATTCGTGCCAGGCCAACGCATTCCGCCGCGATGACGACCCGTTCTTCGTTCAGGCCATCCAGAACCTGGGAAAATCCCGCCCCTTCCGTCCCGATGAGGTTTTCAGCAGGAACCTCGAGATCCTCGATCCAGAGCTGGTAGGAGGGGACGGCGGCGCGAATATTCTTCTCGATGACTTCCGTTTCGATGGCCCCTTGGTCCTTCGCGTCCGCGAGATCAACGAGGAATAAGCTCATCCCATCGGTCTTTTCCGCCACCTCCTCCTTCGGCGTCGTCCGCGTCACGAGCACCATATAATCGGAAGCGTGGATCCGAGACGTCCAGGTCTTCTGGCCGTTGATAACGTATGTATCGCCATCCCGCTCGGCAAGCGTCGTGATCGCTGTCGAATCAAAGCCTGCATCCGGTTCAGTGATCGAAAAACACTGCATGAGCTTCTCGCCCGAGGCGAGTTGAGGCAGGATCTCCTGCTTCATCGCCTCGCTCCCGTAATTGATGATCGACCGCGGAATGAACATCGCTCCGTGGCACGCCATGGCGCCATTGATACCCGCCGGCGTTGCGGCAATTTCCTCGAGGATGATCGACCCCTCTAAGGTGTCCAGGCCAGCGCCGCCATACTCCTCGGGGATGACCGTGCCGAGCCAGCCATCGTCGGCGAGAGTCCGCACGAACTCCATCGGGTACTCGTGCTCTCGGTCCCGATCCCGCCAGTACTCCGGACCAAAGTCGTTGCAGATCTCCCGAATCTGATCCTGGATGAGGCGCTGTTCCTCGGTAAACTCGAGCATGCGCGGGGATTCGACGGATCGGGGTATAACGGTGGCGTCCGGGCGAGACTGCCAGAGGTCCCGCCACATCTCAGCGCTGTTAGGTGGACGCGCTCGAACACGGTGAATCTTTGAGGTACTGTTACGTGGACTGGGACAATTCCGAATGCAAACAGGATCTGAGCTCGGGCGAGCGGGACAGCGAGCGCTGCGACTCGACCTCACCGCCGGAAAACTGGTTGGTAGACATGAACCATGAGTCCGTCCGCGTCGGCCGACCGCAGTGTGCGATCTGTCGTCGCTAGTCTGGTCGCAGGCGTCTTTTTCGGAGGACTCGGCGGCGGTGTCGCGTTTCCCACGCTACCAACACTCGGCCCGGTGCTCGGGATCTCGCCGTTCCTTGTCGGGCTTATTCTGTCGATCAATCGCTTCACACGCCTCGTGATGAATACCCCAGCGGGTCAAATCCTTGACCGAATCGGCACCCGTCGGCCGATGATACTCGGGTTCGTCCTTCAGGGTCTGGTCCCGTTTGGCTATATCCTGGGCTTACATGCCGATCGACTTCCCATCGGGAGCGCAACCATTTTTCTTGGATCGCGTGCCGTCTGGGGGTTCGGCTCTGCGTTCGTATTCGTCGGCGCCTTCAGTACGATTACCCACATCACGACTGCGGCGAATCGCGGAAAGTGGATCGGATATATGCGGGGCGGGCAGAGTCTTGGCTTTCCAACCGGACTCGTCGTTGGCGGCCTGCTGACGGATGCGTATGGATACGATGTAGCGTTCGCCGTGGCAGGTGTTGCCGGATTAGTGGCAGCCGGCGTGGCGTTCCTGGTTCTGCCGGACGTAAGTCCCGACGTGCAGGCAAGCCCGCTGCGGGCCCTGCCCAGAATCGTCCGGGCGGATGCTCGCATTGCGGCCGTTTCAACAGTGAACCTCGTGGTCCGATTTGTGTTCGCGGGTGTTCTACTCTCGACAGTCGTGCTATATGCAGACGTGATCGACATCACGATCGGACTGCTGTCGGCGACCGGAGTAAGCGGGCTGGTGATGGCCGTCAGTGTCCTGGCGGCTAGCTTGACGACGGTCCTTGTCGGGCGGTATTCTGACGGGCTTTCCAACCGTGCCCTGCTGACTCTCCCAGCAGTGGGCGTTCTCGCGGGTGGTTTCGTCGTTCTGGTCGTCCGTCCAACGCTCAGCGGTCTTGTGATTGGAGTAGCACTTATTGGGATCGGTGTTGGCGGGACGAACCCACCCCTGATGGCATACCTGGGTGATATCAGTCCCGCGGATGATGTCGGAAAGCTCGGTGGAGTCTACAACGTGTTCGGTGATCTCGGATCAACTCTCGGCCCACTCGTGGCGCTTCCGCTTGTCGCGAGTGTGGGGTTCACGGCGGAATACCTCGCATGTGCAGCGCTGACCGTAGCGGTTGGCGTTCTGGCGTCACGAACTCTGCTTGGTGACGAGAGCCCGACAGCTGCCATACCGGCCGACGATTAACCCCTCAGATCAACAGTAGCAACGACTTGAGACGAATCCCTACTACCCGGACCACAAAACTCGCCGTGGGACCGCTTACCGGCAGTTCTGGCAGTGAAGGCTACCCGTCTTCGAGCCGTTGCTGCCACTCTTGAACCCGAGCCAGGAGGTCGACTGGCGTCGTCGATTCGACATCAAGATCTCGAAGGGCATCGAGGACTTCCGCCTCAGGACCGCTCTGCTCGTGGCTGCCGTCAGTCGCAACCCGAGGCTCCGCGCTCGTGTCCGATTGCTGAGCAAATTCTCCGCTATCGAGATCGAACACAACCTGTGTTGATTCCCTCTTTCCACCACCACGAACATCGATTGCTTTGTCCTCCCGAAGCCGATCGAGGACATCTCTCGCCCGGGCGACTACCGGATCAGGGACGCCGGCGAGTTCGGCGACGTGAACGCCATACGAGCGATCGGTTGGCCCCTCACGAACCGTCCGGAGGAAGGTTACGTCTCCTTCAGACTCGTCGGCCGCCACGTGAACGTTTTCAACTGGCTCTAGCTCTTCGCCAAGTGCTGTCAGCTCATGATAATGGGTGGCAAAGAGTGTCGTCGACCGAAGTGTGTTTGCGATATACTCGCTCGCTGCCCATGCGATTGATATCCCGTCGTAAGTGGCGGTTCCACGACCGACCTCATCGAGGATAACGAGTGAATCGGCCGTCGCGGAATGGAGAATATTCGAGAGTTCCTGCATTTCGACCATGAATGTCGACCGACCCTGAGCCAACTCATCGAGCGCGCCGACACGAGTGTAGATCCCGTCCACAAGTCCAATCCGAGCCTCGGCCGCGGGCACAAAACTCCCGACCTGCGCCAATAGCACGATCAGGGCGGCTTGCCGCATGTACGTGGATTTTCCGCTCATGTTCGGACCAGTGACTATCAAAAATCGGCGGTCTTCGTCGGTATAGAGGTCATTTGGAACGAAATCCGTGGTCTGCTCCACGACGGGATGGCGGCCAGCCTCGATCGCGAGTCCGCCGGTTTCACGTAACGCCGGCCGGGTCCAGTCGTTCCGTGCCGCATGCCGCGCCAGACCCGCATAGACATCGATCTCCGCGAGCGCGCGACCAGCATCCTGTAATAGCGATGAATGTTCAGCTACACGATCGCGAAGGGCTTCGAATAATTCCCGCTCGCGGTCGTGTCGGCGTTCCTCCAGTCGGAGGATTTCCCGCTCGCGGTCCTCGAGCGCAGGGATAGTATACCGGACCGAATTTTTCAGCTCTTTTATACGGTCGTACTCGTCCGGTACCGCATCGGTCTCGCTCTTGCCAACCTGGATATAGTACCCATCGGTAGCATTGCGGTCCACAGACAGATGAGTAATCGAGTGGCGTCGCGACTCACGATCGGCCAGGCTGTCGACCCAATCGAGGGCTTCCTCGTGATCGGCGACGATCTCGTCGAGATCCTCATCATACCCACGGGCGATGAGCCCGCCCTGCGTAACCGAGCCGGGTGGCTCTTCGACCAATGCATCATCGAGTTCAGCTGCCAGAGCACTGACTTCATCTAAATCCGGTCGATCGAGGACCGTGGCGAGTGGCGAGTCTGCGAGCCGGTCAGTATCGATGACGACCTCCTGGGCAGAGGGGAGGCGCGCGAGCGTGTCTGCGGCGGCTCGAAGAGCTCGGGCGTCGGCGCTTCCGGACGTCGCCCGAGCGGCCAACCGCTCGAGGTCGCTCGCGCCGTCGAGCAGGTCGCGGAGTTCCTCGCGAGCCATTGCGGCTTCTGCCAAGGCAGCGACGGCTGTCTGTCGGTGTTCGAGCTCGCCGAGATCCCGCCGGGGCCGGCCAAGCCACTCCCTGAGGAGTCTACCACCGGCCGCTGTCACGGTATGGTCAATCGTCTCGAATAGGGAGCCAGCCCGGTCGCCCTGCATCGTCTCGGTCAGTTCGAGATTCCGTTGAGTTGTGGCGTCGAGTTCGACCCGTTTGCCGCCTGCTGAGGTCTGCAGCCGCGTGATCGATGCAAGGACTCCGGCTCCCGTCTCGTCCACGTAAGCGAGGATCGCGCCCGCGGCCCGGATGGCTGCTTCGTCGTCAAGGCCAACGGCGTCGACAGTCTCTGTTCCGAACTGGGTTCGGACGCGATGACGGGCGCGGCCGGGTGCGAACGCCTCCGCATCGTGTAGCGTAAGAACGGCATCGGTACGCTCCTGGAGGCGACGCACGATCGTGTCATCGGCTCGCAGGTCGGGCCCTGGAAGCAGTTCGACGGGCGCGAACCGGTAGAGTTCCGAAAGGAGGGCTGCCTCTGCATCGGCCCCATCAACCGACGTAACATGAAACCGCCCGGTGGTCACATCCGCGAGAGCGAGGCCAAAACCGTTCTCGCCCCTGACAATGGCACCGAGATACCGACTTTCGGCGTCCGTCGTCTCGAGTAATGTCCCGGGCGAAACGATGCGGTCAATCTCCCGAGCGTGGCCGTCGTCGGTTTCGAATTGGTTCGCGACGGCCACGCGGTACCCACGCTCGACCAGCGCAACGAGATACGGTGTGAGCTCATCGACCGGGACGCCAGCCATTGGATAGGAGGAACCGTGCGAGGACTTCTGGGAGACCTTGAGGTCGAGTTCCGCAGCCACTGTCTCGGCGTCGTCAGCGAAAAATTCGTAGAAGTCTCCGCACTGCATCGCGAGCAGATCGGCGTCGGTGCCGGCCTTGAGGTCGAGAAACTCACCGACGATACCGCCCGCTTCGGCCATATCACTGCCAGTAGCGACGGCGGCTAAAACCTGCGGGGTCCATGGTGGAAGTGGGTCGGCCGAGAGGACTATCCCCGTGGCCACCACACCGCCAGCACATGCGCGGGACCCGTCGGTTGGCGATGGTAATCGTTGCCCTCGTTATCCTCTCTGTATGTGCTGTCTTCGCCACCGGTGTTACGGGGGCAAGCGGCACGCCGGGTGTAGATGTCCAGGGCGCGGCTGACGTCGTGACTGTCCATGTGACCCAGTCGTTCGCGGCGCATCCGGAGCCCGGACTCGTAACGGCAACATACGATTTCACACTCCCCGACGCCGTCGAGGAACTTCGCACACGGATTCCGGAGAACGCCCGTGCTGTGTCGACCAGTGGGGGCTTCGAGCATGCGGGGGGCGATCAATATATCTGGGATGGTGGCACGCAGACTCCGGCAATCACCTTCCAGCTCCCAGTAAACGAGACCGGCTCGATCAGTGGACCGGAAGGGACAGACGGCCGATTCCGCTTCGCCGATGTTGGAGAATGGGGCTTGTTCACCCGTCCGCCCATCCCGATCGATGTCTCGTATTACGGTGATGAGGTCGAATTCGTCAGAGAAACCGCTGTCGACGGGGACGGCGCTGCGGGCAAGTGGCTCGTCTTCGTGGGATCGGCCACGATCCATCGGCACACCGCAGCAAACCAGGACTTCAGGCTCGTCGAACCGGGGGCAGCCGATCTCGCGGAACCCCCTGAGCGAATCTTTGAAGCGGTTGGCAGCGCCGCCAATGCCTTGCAAGTAGGCTCTCGTGATCGTCGAGTTCTCATGGTAGCCGCACCGGCGACCGTCGACTGGGCCGTCGAGGGGCTCGCGGTTGGGGGCGGGGATTTCTATGTCACAGATGATGAACGCCTGGATGTCGCCGACAGCACGTGGCTCCACGAATACGTCCACACCCGCCAATCGTTCAATCTCACAGAGGAAACCCGTTGGTTAACGGAAGCCACGGCCACATACTACGCGGCGCTGCTGACTCTCGAACAAGAGCAAGTCTCGTTTCCCGAATTCAAGGATCTGCTACGAACGGGCCGCTGGGATCGCTTCACTGATGACATACTCGCCGACCCGTCGACTTGGACGGCAGGGACGAATTATCGCAAGGGCGGACTCGTTATCGGCGAACTCGATCGGCGCCTTCGGTTAGCGACTGATCAGCAACGCGCATTCCAAGCAGTGTTCAGTGAGGTCAATCAGCACCCCGAACCTCTGAGCGGCGATGCGTTCATCACCATCATGGACCGGCTCGGCGGTGCAGATCTCGGCGATGCCGCTGACCGCTTCACCCGGACCACAGCCACACCCCCTATGTGGGATCAGGAGGCGCATCAAACCGCATTCGGTCAGCTGCCAGCACGGATCAGTGTCAGACTCGATGAGCGGTTTCGAGTGACCGGGCCGTACCGCAATCGGTCGATCCGCGACGAATCACTTGTGGTGGTGCCCGGAGAACAGCTCTCGGCAAACCTCAGTATCGAGAACCTCGGTGGCACCAAGGGGACATACAATCTGTCCTACGGGCTCTCCGATATCGGGCGCACTTGGGCGAACGGGACTGTGGCACCAGGCACGACTGTGGTCGAACACTTGTCAGTCGAGCCTGAACAGGTTGGCCAGACCACATTCCATGCCGGGCAATTCGAGCGAAGCCTTACAGTGCGAGAACCAGCCAGACCGACGATCGTAGACATCACCGCAAATCGGACGTCAGTACCAATCGGGAAGCCGGTCCGAGTGGATCTTGAACTGCGGAACGGCGAATCCTATCCGGGGCACCGGAACGTAACGATCACGGCGAATGGCGCGGCTGTAACGACCATCACCGCCTATCTCGACGGCAACGAGATGCAGACACGCTCGGTGGTCGTCCGGCCGAGCGAAATCGGCTCTGGAGAGATCTCCGCCGGAGAGCTGAGTATCGACATTCGAGTTACGACGCCTGACGACAGCACGTCGATGGGGTCGCCGTCGGCGACGGCCGGTGGTAATGGAGGTGGTGTCGGGCCGATCGTTTCCCTCCTGACAGTGGGATTGGTCGTAATAATAGTGGGAGTGACAAAGTCGGGCTCGCGATCAAATGAGGGCTGAAGCCTGCCCGAAGATTTATGCCTGAACCGCCGACGGCCTACGTACGGGTCCACGTGATCCGGTCACATACCATGACGCCACCGACGAAGGCTCCCGAGGAGACGACCGACGGCGACGGACGCTACGGGTCGATCGAAACCCGCGACGGCGAGACGATCATCTATGACCGGGAGACACCAGACGCGTGGGTACAATCGGACCTCCTTCTCGAGTGCGAGAGCTGAGTGGGACGATCCAGACCGGCTCAGGAGACGCCATAGCGACCAAAGGCCTCCCAGAGCGGGTCGGTTCCAGATGATACGGCTGCTCCGTTTGCGCTGACGCCGCTGCCGTCAACCACCTCACCCACAGCAGCGGCCGGTACCCCCGCGTCGAGGAACCGATCGACAACCTCCTCGACATACGCCGGCTCGACCGTCACGATGAGTGCCCCGGTCGCACTCGCTTTCCATCGATTCAGACTGAGCGCATTCCACAGCGCTTTGACGCCCGGCCTGTGCGGAATCCGGTCGCGATCGACCGCGATACCCACGTCATTCACAGACGCGATCTCGGCGAGACATCGGTCCAACCCACCGTCTCCGGCTCCAGCCATTGCCGAGACGTGTTCCACTGTGGAAACGTGCTGGGCGGCGTCGACAATGGTCGCCTCGGCCAATCTGTCGCGTGCCGTCGCCGCAGTCTCAGCCGTGAGGTCAGTCGTCGCAAGATGCCCAAGTACACCCGTCGCAGCGAGCGCTGGGCCGTTTGAGATGATGACACGATCGCCAGGCCGTGCGCCTTCAGCCGACACAAGCTCGGCCTCCTCACCAAGAGCGAGTGCCGTTCCAGCACCTACCGCTGGATAGGCACATCCTTCATACCGGGCCGTATGCCCGGTCACAATCGACACGCCGTGATCCGTCGCGGCGGCGTCGATGCCAGACATGAACCGCCCGATATCTTCATCCGGGATTTCCGGCGGTAATGTGAGGTCGAGTGTGAGGTGTGACGGGGACAACCCAGAGCCGGCAACGCCGGCAAGTAGACGTTCAACTGCGAGGCGGCCAGACTGCTTCAAACCGATACCAGGTATGGCCAGGAGCGGTCCGGCATGGATCGCCAGGCATGTATCGGCGACGCGGACGACACCGGGATCGGCTGGATACTGGGGGCGGCGAACCACGTCGTCCCGGCATCCGCCGTCAAAGACCTCCTGGACGGCGGCGGTAAACTCTGAATCCTCGACCGGCCCCATATCGGCCATATCGCGTCCATTGCCGAGCGCTCCCAAAGCCCTTCCGCAGGAACAGAGGAACTGTGGCCCGCCCAGCGACTATTCCCGTCATCAAGTCGATTCAGAATGATTCAATCCCAGCAAAGCATTTGTAGATTGAGATCGATGCCCAAGTCGTGTCGGGGGGCTGCTCGAACTGCGGGGGGCCGACAGGGTCCGACTATGAGCTGAACATGGTCGATCGCAATGGCGGAACAGCACAGGTAGAGGTGCAGCTCTGTGAGGGATGCCTCGAGGGCCTCCTCCAGGAATCGTGGATCTGTTTGGCGGGGCCGTGAATCCACACACTCAAATCACCATTTGAGCTTTCACCGCCACTACATACCAGCCGCCGATATCGTACCATGCCGGGTGACCGGCACGGCCGAATCCCCCCGAGTCGGCCCTCCAGGCGATTCCAGTCGAGGATGCCCGCAATCTGGCGACCGCGACACTCATAGCACCCCGGACGCAATCGGCATACAATGGTAGATTCCCCGCCACGCCCTGATCGGTGGGACGCTGCCGCAGTTTGTTCGGCTCTGGCTATTTTGGCGGGTGCGTATCTCGTCTTCTCGGACCCGGTCATCCAATATGGGGCGTGGCTCGCCGTGTTCTGTATCTGGATGGCCTGGTTCGTGTATTACGGTACGAGGTGGCTCTATGGGAGCCGGCCCACGGGCGAGCTCTGGTAACCTCGCGTCAGACGTCCTGCATCCGTGAGGCGTAATCCCACGTGACCAGTCGATCCGGTTGGATGGTGATCTTGACCTCCTCGCGATCGTCGGCTAAGAGGCTCGTTGCCAGTGCCGAATCCGTTCCGCCGAGGTATCGTTCCAGCAACTCACGGAGCAGTCGTTTGTCTTCGTCTGGAGACACTGTTACGCGCCCATGCCCGCGGACACCGCGGTAGGGCACCTCGTTGGTTGAGACGTCGAATCCGACGGCCGGATTGGCTTCGATCCTCTCAATAATCTCAGCGTCCCGACCAGTCGCACACCGAAACGTCCCATCACGATAGAGAAACCAAAGCGGGACGATCCACGGCCGACCAGCAGGGGTCAAGACAGCTAACCGCAGTGGTATCGTCGCCTGCTCGAGAAAATCCTGGAGATCAGCCGCCGACCACGGCCCATCGACAGCAGTCATTCCTCTGGATCGTACATGTGTCCGTCGGCCACCGTCGGGGCACCAACCGCGAGAACACGAACCGAGGCTGACGCATCGGACGGATTGTACGCGCGCTGCGGGCTTCCCGGCTCGATGACGAGAGCTTGGTCCGTCTCGACGATATATTCGCGGTCCGGCGTCTCCACGTGGAGCGTGCCATCGAGGACGTAGAATGCCTCTACCTGTTCATCATGATAGTGATATCCGAGTGGCAGCTGTTGGCCCGGCTCGGCTTCATAAACTCGCATCCCGAGTTTCGAGTCCTGATATTCAAGCCCCGCCGCTGCACTGATCGACCGAACGTCGGCCGGACGGTCGTCCCACTGCTCGAGCTCAGCCGGATCGACGAGATGGTAGCCCATGACAGCGAAATCGACCGGGGTTGCCCTAACCTTTGGGTGCAGGAATCCGTCGACTTTACCACCGCCCGGCCGACGCCCTGCCATGGACCAGTCGGATCTCCGGCGCGGGCTGTCGGACGCTGCGCCCCTGTTGCCGGGGGTTATTCCGTTCGGATTGGTTGCGGGGATTGCAGGGGTTAACGCCGGCATCGGCTTCGTCGCCACCGTGGCGTTTTCGGTATTTGCGTTCGCCGGTGCCTCCCAATTAGCAGCCCTGGAACTTCTCAGCGTCGACGCTCCGCTCGCGATAGTCGTCCTCACCGCGACGATCGTCAATCTTCGACTGCTGATGTATTCCGCGTCGATCGCCCCGTACATTCACGATATGTCGGCCAAGTCGAAGGCGATCATCGCCTATCTCCTCACCGATATGTCGTATGCGCTTTCGATCGTCGAATTTCGAGGTGAGCGGTCTGTCGATCGGCGGGCGTATTACCTCGGGGCGGCTGTGGTGCCGTGGGCAGCGTGGCAGGCAGCCACTGCAGTCGGATACCTGCTTGGGACCGGAGTGCCGACCACCTGGCAACTCGACTTTGCTGTACCACTCGTCTTCCTGGCGCTGCTCGCGCCAGCGATCGAAGATCGGGCAGGGGTCGCTGCAGCAGTCGTTGGTGGCGGCATTGCGGTGGGCGGTGCCGGTCTTCCGATGAATCTTGGCCTCCTCGTTGGAGCCATCTTCGGCATTTGCGCTGGAGTGGTGGCCGCTAGGTTGGGGTGGAACGGTGACGACTAGTTACGGACTACTCTCGATCGCGGTGGTAATCGGGAGTATCGCGGTATTGACTTACGCAATCCGCGGCTCGTTTATCGCGTTGATCGGGCAACTCGGCGGAGTGCCATCCGGTCTGGCCACGGCCCTCCAGTTCGTTCCAGCGGCCGTACTGGCAGCCCTGGTGGCTCCGGCAGTCCTCTTCTCGGACCCCGCTGGCGGTTTTGCGATCGACAGAGCGATTGCGGGAAGTGTTGCAGCCGGTGTGGCGTGGCGGACTGAAAACATCCTTGCGACAATGGCGGTCGGAATGGGGATCGTCTGGATCATCGGGGTACTCATTTAGGACTCGGTGTCGAACATGCGAGCGATGCAAGCAGTTCGCTTCGCGGAAGCCGGCGGTCCTGAAGTCCTGTCAGTCGACGATATCGAGCGCCCGACACCCGATCCTGGTGAAGTTCTCGTCGAGATCGAAGCAGCATCCGTTAATCCAGTCGATGCAAAAGTGCGGATGCGCCGCGAGCCACCGCGACCCAAGACAACTGGGTCGGATCTTGCTGGAACGGTCACGGCGGTCGGCGATGGAGTCGAGCGGTACACAGTCGGTGATCGCGTGTTCGCCACCGGCCTGCATGTCGCTCGGTTCGATGGTGGGTCGTTTGCCGAGTTCGCTGCTGTGCCGACGGATCTGCTCGCACCCCTGCCAGACACCGTGAGTGTCGAGGAGGGTGCGGCAGTCGCGCTCGTCGGCGTCACTGCATGGCGGGCGTTCGTCGACCACGCCGGTCTCACACCAGGAAGTCGGGCGTTCGTCCATGGTGCCAACGGTGGTGTCGGTCACGTCGCCGTCGGTCTGGCAAACGCAATGGGTGCTGACGTCGCCGGCTCGGCACAGTCACGGTACGCGGATCCTCTCAGCGAGCTCGGTGCGGAATTCGTCGTCGACTACACCCGGGACGATCTCGTAGATGCTGTGCTCGACGGCTTTGGCACCTCCGATGCCGTCCTCGACCATATGCCAGAGCAATACCTCGGTACGGATGTGGACTTGGCAGCCTTCGGGGGCGACCTCGTCTTTATCGCCGGCGGCAAAGCGACGTTTCCTGACACATCTGCCGCTCGGTCGAAGGAGCTCGATCTCCATATGATGAGCATGTCGAATTTGGCAACACACCGCGAATTGCCAGGCATGACTGGCATTCTCGAGCATCTCGCAGACTTGGTCGCGAACGATCGTCTCGAAGTCCTCATCGACCGCGAGTATGACCTCGCGGACGCCGCTGACGCCCACCGGGCGGTCATGGAGGAGAGCGTGCTCGGGAAAATTCTCGTGATCCCCTAAGCGAGCAGCTCGACCGGATGCGGTACCTCGCGGTCGTAGAGAACCCGGAGCTGCTCCTGACAGGAGGTCCCGCTCGCAACGATCCGTCCCGGGTTCGCGCCGAGATCCTCGCGAAGTTGCGCGCCGACATCCATGCTGACGCCATGATATTCTGTTTTGTAGCCAAAACTGCCCGCCATCCCACAACATTCTACACTTGAGGTGGTCACGTCGTACCCGGCCGCCTCGAGCACGCGAATGGTGGGTGTCTCGAGCCCTAGGGTTCGCTGTTGGCAGTGGCTGTGATACGCGACAGCGGGGTCGCCTTGCGGGCCTGCCAAATCGTCTCGGAGTGCGGGAGTAGCCTCAAGTCGAGCGTTGACGAATTCGAGGACATCATAGCTGTGTTCGCGGAGCCGCTCGGCGGATCGATCGGGGAGTAACCGATCATAATCCGAGCGGAACATTGCCAGATCGCTCGGCTCAATGGCGACGATCACCCGGTCCCGGTCGAGGTGGGTCGACAGTCTGCCATAGACCGCCTCCGCGGCCGATTCGGCACTCGCAACCATTCCCTGTGAGAGTGGTGCCCGGCCACTCTCCGGCACCGATGGTATGTGCACCCGTGTTCCGACGGCCTCGAGAAGCCGAACCGCCGCTTGGCCCCGCCCAGGGTCGAAATAGTTCGTATAGAGATCCGGGTAGAGGACCACTTCAGAAACCGGATCCTCGACCATCGGACCGCGGTTCGCATACCAATCGTGCAGTGTCTCCGTCGCAAAGCGTGGGAGATCCCGCTCGCTGGCGACGCCAACGGCCCGTTCGAGAATATGATCTGCATACGGGGCCTCGGCGATGGCATTCGCCAGTCGTGGGACTCGACTGCCGAGTTTGGCAATGGTTTCGATGTTGCCAAAGAACCGTTTCTGGATATCGATGCCCCCGCCTTCTTCATCGGGGACCAGTCCGTCGACGAGGAATTGGAATTCGCTCGGAGGGTGGTCCCTATTGAGTCGATCCCTGACGACGGTATTGATCCAGGGAATATCGATTTTGACGGGGCACTTGGGGACACACCGTGAGCAACCCGTACAGAGATCGTTCATATCAGCAGCCGCCTCCAGGCCGCCGATGCCAGCCTCCCATCCTGTCCCGATCCCACCCGTGTACGTCTCGCCACCGAACGCGTGGCCACCGACTGCTTGGAAGTTCGCACACGCATTCGCACACGCCCCACATCGGATGCAGTATAACGTTTCTCGGAGTTGTTCGTCCTCGCGCATCGCCATGCGACCGTTATCAACGAGGACCAGGTGGAACTCTCGCTCTGCAGCCTGCCGAAGCTCGCCAGCTCCGAAATCGGGAATCGGCGTGTCGACCGGCGGCGTCAACAGTGAGACGTAGGAGGTGATGTCCTGGCCCGTACCGGACTTGGCGATCAGCTCCGTGAATGGGGCAAGATCCTCGAGCGTGGGCACGAGCTTCTCAACACCCGCAACCGCAATGTGGACCGGCGGCGTCACGGCCGTTTTCCGGGCGTTGCCTTCGTTTGTTACCAACAAAATCGACCCCGAATCCGCGACAATGAAATTTGCGCCAGTCATGCCGACATCTGCGTCCCTGATCGCGGTTCCAACTCGCTCCCTGGCAAAGGCGGTGAGCGCCTCCGGATCAGCCGAAAGGGGTGGCTCAGGATCGAATACCTCGTTAAAGCAGGCCGCGATGTCTGCCGGCGCCTTGTGAATCGCGGGCGCGATCAAGTGCGAGGGCGCTTCATCGGCGACCTGGATGACATATTCGCCGAGATCGGTCTCGGTTACCTCGTAACCTTCGGCTTCCAGGTGTTGGTTCAACTCGAGTTCCTCGGTCGTCATCGACTTGCTCTTTGCGAGGGACTCCGCGTCCTGTGCAGCCATGATCTCGGCCACGATGTCCCTGGCGTCGGACGCTGTCGATGCGAGGTGGACGTGGCCGCCATTCGCCCGAACACTTTCCTCGACACGATCGATTAGCTGAGGGAGGTCCTCGATCGCGTCCTCTTTGATCTGTCGCGCGGCTGCTCGACAGGCTTCTCTGTCGCTAAATCCGTCGAGGGAGCGCGTGGCTTGATCATTGAGGCCAGTGGTGTTCTCCCGGACGGCGGCACCCTCAGTTGCCAGGAGTCTGTCGAGGGCTGCCGCCCGATCGCCACGACCCATTATTGATCCTCCAATACGATTACATGAGTCTCGTGAGGACCGTGCACGCCACGGATCAGGTCGCCCATATCGGCGGTTGCACTCGGCCCGGTCGCGAGAATCTGCGTGTCCGGCCCCTCAGCGTCGATGCGACTGTACGCTGTCTCGACATCCGGAACGATATCGCTCCCGGCCAGGACCGCCACGTGACGGTCCACATACAGTGAGACGAGCTCGCCACCGGCCGCCGTCGACGGCAGCGTCACGGTCCCGTACTCCGCAATACCGAGGCCTGCCGGTGTCACGCCGGTTGTTGCCGCTTCCAGATCGTCGAGGTCCGGGTCGATCGTGATATCGCGTGCCGTCAACGACACTGCCTCAAATGGGAGAGGGACACCAACGGCCGGAGGGTCGATCGCCGCAGCAAGTGCATCAGCGAATGCATCCGTGGTCGTGCGGTGGACGATCGATTGTCCCTCGAGTGCCGTCTCGAAGGTTGTAACCGCGTTCATGCCCCGATCCTGAGCCACTGGCACCCTAATCCTGTCGCCCAGAGAGATCCCAGCCGACGAACTCGTCATCGGCTTCGATCTCAACGCCGAAGGCGTCGATCAGGAGGCCGAGGCAGGCATACCCGGCAGCGGTGGCGGCCGCACCGGCAAGGGTTTCGTGATCGTAATGTTCATCGACGGCGGCGTGGAGCGGCTCCGTAACGCGGCCACGGACCACAGCCCGGGCATAGGCGATCAGCGCCCGCTCGGGCTGTGTGAAGTGGCTATGGTCGTCTCGTGCGATGGCTGCGACTTCGTCGGCGGTAAGGCCCGCATCGGGAGCAATATTGCAGTGTTGGTGCCACTCGTATTCGTTGCGAAGTTCTGTGGCGGCGGTGAGGATTACGATCTCGCGTTCGCGGTCCGTGAGTCCCGAATCGGTCCACAGCGATCCAAGGAACTGTCGCAAACCACGGAGTACCGCGGGGTTATTGCCGACCGCGGCGTACACATTGACGGGCTTGCCTGGCTGGAGCGACGAGACCAAGTATTCGTGAAATTCTGGGTCGAGATCGTCTTTATCGCGACTAGGGACGCGTGCCATGTCGAGAGACCGCACGGCGGACCCATAGCCCTTGCTGTGACGACCGACGCTTTCGACTGACTGGATGTCCTCAGTGGCGACGCGGCTGGGGTTGCTTGGTGGTACTTACACTCTGGCCAGCGTGCGAGCGCTGGGCTGTCCGCATGAATCTCAGACCGGGCCGGGAAGCCGACGGGTCAGCGAGCGGATGGCGTCGCCGACAGCGGCCGGGTGCGGCAGGCCGAGTCGATATCGACGGCGATCCTGACGTCGCAGTGGCCGGAATATCGCTGGCTCCTTGAGAGGCCACACCTCGGCCCTCCCTGCGCGACCAGAGCGCCGGAGCACCACGTTGGCGGCCCGCCGCCCAGCCTCGTTCGCTGCCTCCATCGAGGCGAGGTCGGTGTGTGTCCGAACGTAATCCCCAGCTACGGCGAGACCAGGCAGTCCCGGATCCGCCGGCGGGCGATGCTCAAGGGAGCCGACCGTGTTGACGAGTAGTGGCGACCGGTTCTCGACTCCGTCGTCGGTTTCGACGATGGCTGGATCGAGGAACCAGTCGACGAGGTCATCGTCGGTCAGGCAGTATTCATCGCCAATGTGCGTGAGTACCTGTGCCCAGATTTCTTCGGCTATCTCTTTACGGGTGCACTTCCGCGCGGGTTTGTCATGGAGGATCCCGGGTGTATTCCAGTCGGAGGCAATCACCGAAAGGACACCATTCACGGCGTCCGGTCCGCGATTCGTGAAATCGTAATCGGTCCAAAACTGACGCTGTGAGACGGAGGTCAGGGCCCAGGGCGCGTCCCTGTAGACTTGATGGCCCCGCGTCAGCGGAACATCCCGCGAGAGATAGAACTGTATGCCGTTCATCCAGGCGGTGTCGAGCCTGTCGATTCCGGCCAGCGGCGGGGCCGCACGCTCGATCTCAGGCGTGACGAATTCCGGTGCGTGATGGACTGGCACCGCGAGCACGACGTGATCGGCCTCGACGGGAGAGCCGTCCGCGAGCGTGATTCCCGTGACGCGAGTCCCGTCAAACGAGAGTGAGCGCACGGCTTGGCCGGTACAGATGGTTGCCCCCTCCCGGCGGAGGTAATCGACCCACGGATCCAGCCACGCCAGTGAGGTCGGGCCGTTGAGAATCCGCTCAGTTGGCCGCCGTGGGTCGAGTTGGCCGAAGAGCAACTGCGCGTAGATGGTCCCGATCGTCCGGGCACTGCCGAGTTCCGGACGGAGCGCCACGAGCGCCTGAACCGCATACGCTATTCGTTCTCGAAACGCAGTCGAACGCTCATCTGCTTCGAGAAAATCCCACCATGAAATGTGCTCAAGCTCGGATTCGCGCCGCTCCTGACAGGATGTAAGGAGGTAGAGTAACCGTTCCAAGAGAAAGACGACGTCCCGCCGCGGCAGGTCTTCGGCAAACGCGGGTCGCGCGGACTCGAGCCACTCCCGAGGCGTGTCCGGAGTGCGAGTCACCGCCACACGATCCTCGGCGTCGATGCCGGCCAGGAGCGTAGCTTCAGTCTCGACCAGATTATCAGCGACCGTTCCTTGCCCATCCGGAATTCGCTGCATCGTGTCGATCACGTGCCGGTAGAACGCAGGGAAAAACCGGAAGCCGTGCTCGCCATGGAGTGGAGCCGGTCCGGTGTCCACCGGTATCGACCGGGCCTTTCCACCGACGCGGTTTTCCGCCTCGTAGACGGTCACGTCGATATTTCTCTCGGCAAGCTCGTGAGCCGCGGTGAGGCCCCCGACCCCGCCACCAATAACGACAACCTCGGTCATGTCTATGAGTTGGGCTAGGCTGGCTTGAGTAGCAGGCCAAATCATGTCGGGTGTCGCCGGGTGTTTATACCGATCGCGAGGCAGGGTTGGCCATGAGCATCGCGGTGGAGGGCACGGATATTCGATTGGTGAACCTCGAGACGCGATTCCCGTTCGAGTTTGGGATCGCGACGATGACACGGGTGCCACATTGTTTCGTCTCCCTCGAGGTGGCCATCGATGGCGAACAAGTGAACGGGCTTGCGGCCGATCACTTCCCGCCTCGGTGGCTGACCAAGGATCCTGATCTCCCACTTACGGAGGAGGCGAAAATGATCCTCGAGGTTGTGAAGCGGGCCTGTGACCACGCGGCTGATATTGATGGACGGACGGTGTTCGACTGCTGGTCGCAGATTCATCAAGCCCAACGTGAGTGGGCCGCGGAGACGAGCTATCCACCACTGCTGTGGAACTTCGGCGTGACGTTTATCGAACGGGCACTGATTGACGCCTACTGCCGGGCGACTGGTCAGACCTTCGGTGAGTCTGTCCGGCAGAATTCACTGGGGATCCGCCCCGGAGCGATCTACCCCGAACTCGAGGGGGCAGAGATCGAGGCGGCGCTGCCGTCGGCGCCGGAGCGATCGATCGCTGTTCGACATACCGTCGGTCACGGAGACCCTCTCCGTGAGGCCGCGGATGAGCCCGATGACGACCTTCCGCGAACACTTGCTGAAAACATCGAGACGTACGGGCTAGATCGATTCAAAGTGAAGGTTGCCGGCGAACCAGCACCGGACGCGGAGCGTGTTCGCGAGGTTCTCGAGGTCCTGGAAGCGGACTGTGACGGGTATGGCTTCACGCTTGACGCAAACGAACAGTATGAAGCGGTCGATCAGTTGGCCGCGTTTTTGGACCGGGCAGAATCCGTCCCCGGTTTCACGGAAAACCTCCTTTTCATCGAGCAGCCGTTTCCCCGTGACGTTGCTCTCACGGCCGATATTGGCCGGAATCTCGAGTCCATCGCCGATCGGTACCAGATCGTCATCGACGAATCCGACGGCGAACTCGACAGCTTTGGTCGGGCGCTCGACCTGGGATATGATGGCACGAGTCACAAAAATTGCAAAGGCGTGATCAAAGGCGTCGTGAACGCCATGCTTGCCGATCGACACCGTGAGAGCGGTGAAAGCGTCCTCCTAACCGGCGAAGACCTGACGACGATTGGGCCAGTCTCACTTCAGCAGGACCTCGCAGCGATGGCTACACTCGGGATCGAACACGTCGAGCGGAACGGCCACCACTACTTCCGAGGGCTCGAGGGGTTCCCCTCCGACGTGCAGGAATCGGTGCTCGCCGCCCACGGCGATCTATATCGAGAACTCCCCGACGGGACGGCCGCACTCCAGATCGAGAACGGCCAGCTCGACGTGGAAAGCGTCCTTGAGGCACCATTCGGTTATGCCGGAGCCGTCGACATCCGGCAGTTTTCCAGCCCGGCCCAGTGGTCGTTCGAACCGTCGTGAGGCTTAGGTAGGAGCCGGTCCACACCCGACCGATGGAATTCGGCGCTTTCCTCAACCAGTACTACTACCCCGGATCAGGCTTCGGGCTCGACGATATCCTCGAACAAGCCGAGCGCATGGCGGCTGTCGGGTTTGATAGCGCGACACTTGGTGAGCGGCATGTGCACCGCGAGGGCGTCGTCGAGCCGATCACGGGGTTGACCGCGCTAGCGACCCGGACCGACCTGACAATTGGCGCTGCCGCATTGCTTCCAGCACTGTATGACCCGTTGCGGTTGGCAGAGCAAGCGGCGATGATCGACGAGCTCGCCACTGGCCGGTTCCACCTCGGCGCGGCACTTGGGTACCGAGAGCGCGAGCTCGCGGCATTTGGCGTCGACATGGATGAGCGAGTCGGCCGTCTCGTCGAATCCTTGCATCTAATCGATCAGTTTCTGACCGCAGACGAGCCGGTAACCCATCATGGCGAGTTCTACGATTATGAAGAGGCGCTGATCAGTCCTCAACCACCCGCTGGGTTGCCAGTGTGGATCGGCGGTCACGCCGACGAGGCGATTCGACGCGCAGCGTATCGAGGAGACGGATGGATCGCGTCTGCCTCGTCGACCACGGCGGACTTGGAACGACAGATCGAGGTGTACGAGTCTGCCCGTAAAGAGTTCGACCGCGGACCGGGCGAGATCGTTCTCATGCGAGATTGCTATATCGCGGACAGCGCAGCGGCGGCGCGTGAGGCCGTCGAACCCCACCTCTTGGACCTCTACGAGTGGTACGACCGCTGGGGCCAGACCTACATGGCTGAAAGGGACGTCGGGGTGGATTGGGATGCGCTCGAGGAGAAGTTCGTAATCGGTACACCATCGGAGGCGATCGCCGACTTCGAAACCTATGCCGACCTCGGCGTCGATCACGTGCTTCTCCGCTTCCAATTCCCGGGGCAGTCCCAAGAGAGCGCGCTGGCGTGTATCGAGCGACTTGGCGAGGAGGTGCTTCCTGCCTTCGAATGACTGTCCAAATCGCATATGTCGGCCTCGATCATCACCATCGCGAGCCGTACTTGGCAACGATCGATGCGCTAGACGCATCACTCGTCGCGAGCGCGGATCCCGACGGAAACCGGCCGGCTGACGTTGGGGCCGATTCGCTCGTCGAGCTGCCGTGGTACACCTCGATCGAGGACCTCGTCGCGGAGGAAAGCGTAGATCTTGTGTGGCTAACGCTCTCGAATTCGCGAACCCCTGCGGCGATCGATACCGCAGTCTCAGCCGGCGTCGATGTCATGAGCGAGAAGCCAGGGGCACGGACTGCCGCGGACCTTGCGCCAGTTGTAGAAACGGCCGGGGACGCCGATGCTACGGTTGGGTTTGCGTATACCTGGCGCGGTCACCCCATCGCTATCGATCTCCGCGAGCGCGCCGCCGACGGATTCTTCGGGGAGATGCGCAGCTTCGATCTACGATTCATTGCCTCGAAGTTGCAAACCAGACCGACCGACCACTACCTCTTTGACGAGGATGCGTCCCGTGGGGGTATCGTTCAGTGGCTGGGCGTTCACTGGCTCGATCTCTTACCCTGGGTGCTCGATGACCCGGTCGCGTGGGTCCGCGCTGATCTCTCATCGGACTTCGAGGGTGTCGATGTCGAGGACGGCGCCGTCGTGACACTCGGACTCGAATCGGGGGCCGTTGGTACTTTAACCACAGGATACTGGCTGCGGGAAGGGCGGTATGACACGGCGATCGAAGTGTGGGGCGAT
>JBDGPQ010000036.1:0-41169 GCA_042219595.1 Haloarculaceae archaeon | reverse complement strand
CCAGTTCGACTGCTCGATTAATCATGCATGGGAATCGCTGACAGGCTGAAACGACTTTCTGAGCTTAAACCGGGGCTTTATCGGTGCCATTCGATCTCCAACTATGGGAGACGATCAACCGACCCATCGCAATGGAACCGCAGAGCTCCGCGACACCGCGCCGATCGGGACTACTGCACTGGCGAGCCAGCGTGCGGCGATCTATATGCGGAGCTACGACCACCAATGGGGCTATGACGTGGACATCGCAATCACAGACCTGTCCGGCGATCTCATGCATCAAGCCCGGTACTACGTTCTTCCCGGCCAGGCCAGGAGTGAGAGCCCTGACCTACCGGCCGGCGAGTACGAGGTTCGCGTCGTATTGGACAACAGTACAGAGCAGCGAGTCGAATGTCGGATCGACGAGTCGCCCGACAATACGGTTATGATCGAGATGGGCAACGGGGCAATGGCCGTCTCGAATGGCCTCCGGCTGTGAACTGCAGTCTGCGCTTCAGCGGCTCGCGATTTCCTGGCCCGCCAGTCGGCCAAAAACCAGCCCTCGGAGGACGCTAGTCGCACCGGCGTATTTGTCAAAGTACAGCCCCGTCACTTCACCAGCTGCGTAGAGGCCGGGAATCGCCCGACCATCCGGATTCACGACGCGAGCACGGTCGTCAGTGGCGACGCCACCGAAAGTCATGACGATCGAGCATTGCATCGGCCAGCAAACCAGCGGCGGGGTGTCAAGGGCCTGTGCCCAGTTTGACTTCGGGGGGTCCACCGCCGCGGCTTTTCCATCGGTCGTGAATGGATCGAACTCGGCGTCGTTGATGGCGTCGTTGTATGCACTGACAGTCTCGAAAAGCCGTTCCGTGTCAACATCGATCTGCGCGCCCAGATTTTCAACAGTCGTCACGAGGGGGTCCTCGTCGGCCGCGTAGTCCGGCTCGGCCTCGATTGGGTCCTCCGTTGTCTGGAGCGAGTGCTCGATTTTTGGAACATCGAAGATCTTCTGATCCGCAATGAGGTATGCCCGGCCGTCCGGCTGCTCCCGGATCCGACGCGAGACGTATTCGTAGTGTTCATCGACGGTCCGACCCCCTTCGTCGACAAACCGCTCGCCGTGCTTGTTGACGAGAATGCCGTACGGAAACGCCATGATAGCCGCCTCGGGTGCATCACACCGGGGATCAATCGGCTCGGCATGGAACTGTTTGAACTGACCGTCAGTCGCCGCTCCGACATCAGTCGCCATTCGGATACCTTCGCCCATGTTCTTCTCGCCGCCTGGGGCAATGGTTGGCAAGTCCGTCACGTCGCCTTCGACGTACTCGGCGAGCATTTGGGGATTGCCCTCGAAACCACCGCAGGCGATGACGACGTTGTCGGTTTCGATGAGCTCCGATGAGCCAGTGTCGTCACGAACCCACAGGCCCTGAATACCCGCACCGCGCTCGCGTTCCAGGGCCTCGGCTGTCGTCTCGAAATGAATGGAGACGCCAAGGTCGCGCGCATCGTCGAGCAATGCGTCAACGATAGCGAGACCACCGCCCACAGGGAGCAGCCGTGGTCGGTTAGCGGTGAGAAACATCGTCTCGAGCTGCTCGAATTCGACGCCGTGCTCGCGCAACCAGTCGATCGTTGGCTTGGCGTCCGTCGCAATCCGGTCAACGACGGCTTCGTCAGCTTTGCCATTGGAAAATTCTTGGAAATCTTCGCGGAAGTTTTCGGCCGGCGAGCCGTCCGCCTCAAGCCGCATATACGCGTCCGTGTATCGCGAGTTGCCGGCGTGCTCACCCTCGGGCGCTCGCTCGACCATCGCAACGTCAAGGGAGTCGTCGGCCTCGGCGGCCGCCACCGCGGCCGCAGCACCTGCGACTCCGGTGCCGATCACGACGACGTCGTGCTCCATGGAGGGCTAGTCCACAGGGTGGGGCTTAGCTCCTGTGTTGAGAGCCGGTCTCGGCACCGCACCCTCCGGCCTCAACCGAGATCGTATTCGTCGAGCAGCTCTTCGATATTCGCCGGCCGGGCGAACATCCGCTTTTCGCTCGTCTGTAGCGCCCCCAGCTCATAGAGATCAACGTAGGCCTCGGTCAGTTTCACGAGGACCGAGACCTGATCCATGACGGGGACGCCATGTAGCTCGGTAATCCCTTCCTGATTCAGCAACATGGAGATGATTCCCCCGCCAGGGATCACTAGTTCGACACCCTGTTCGACGCAGTCGACGACTGCTGCCTCGAACCCATCGAGTACCTGCTGACGCTTGTCGTCTTCATAGAAGGCATCAGCCATGCGTTCCAGGCCGATGTCCATGCCACGCACCACTGGAATCCGCTCGGACAGGTCATACATCCGGATGCGGTCGCGGAGTTGCGGCTCCCACTCGGGTGTCAATGGGATCACGGCAGCCGATTCCGCGACAGAGCAAGCGGTGAGATACGACGTCTCGCCCAGCCCGAGGATCGGAATATCGGTGATCGTGCGGCCCTCACGGACTGCGGGGTCAAGGATATTTCCGACAGCAATAGCGTCAACCCGATCGCGCTCGCTGGCGATCGTCGCGGCGACACCATGGGCGTCCTGGAATGAGAAAAACCGATACGTATCCGCGAGGCCGCCCTTGGGTGTGCCTCGCAACTCGACGGTTGTGTCCGGCCGTGAGACCTCATCGAGGTAATCGACCATGGCGTCCGCATATCCCGACAATCGATCGAGATTGCCGAGGCTGTGGTACACGATTTCCATGCTGGCTGCCCAATCCGGGGCCTGGCTCTTAAAGCACGCTTTCCCCGGCCGCGAGCCTTTACGGTGGTTGGAGAGGAGTCCCCATCATGGCCCAGGAGACGCTCGAATACACGGTCGTCGCGGACCATCCACTCCGCGTCGGTGAAAACCCACTCTGGGATGAGCAGGCAGAGATGCTGTACTATGTCGGGGTGTATGAGGGGCGGATCTATCGACACGACCCCAGTGACGCCTCAACTGAGGTGCTGCACTCCTTCGATCAACAAATCGGCGCCGTCACGCTGACGGCCGACGGATCGTTACTGTGTTTCACCGATCGCGGGACGGTGCGCAGGTGGCGCGAGGGGGCGGGGATCGTCGAGACGCTCGTCGAGCCGGGATCGGTGACCGAGGCACGGTTCAACGACGTGGTCACTGATCCTGAGGGACGGGTGTTCTGCGGGACGAAAGGTGTCGATGACGCTCCTGGGACGCTTTACCGTCTCGACACGGATGCTTCGCTGATTCCGCTTGTGAACGGGATTCAACTCTCTAACGGGCTGGGCTTTAGCCCAGACCTGGAAACGCTCTACTACGCTGAATCCCGTGACTGGCGCATACACGCCTTTGACTACGATCAGTCCACTGGCGAACTCTCAAACCGGCGTACATTTGCCGCATTCGATCACGACGGTGGCTTTCCCGACGGATTGACAGTTGATGCCGATGGCGACGTCTGGACGGCGCTTGCCTATGGAGGGCAGCTCGCCCGCCTGGCTCCGGACGGTAGTGAAGTGGCTCGGTATGAGACACCAGGATCTTTCCCAACGAGCGTTGCCTTCGGCGGACCGGACCTCCGAGATCTGTACGTAACGACCGGTGGTGGCGACGATCGCGCCGAATTCGGCGAGCACGCTGGCGCGACGTTACGATGTCGTCCGGGCGTCACTGGCCGGGCGCCATTTCGCGCACGCATCAGCGCGTAAGCTATGCCGCAACGCGGATCAGCGTCTCGCCGACGCCGAATTCACGGGCTGGCCCCCACTTCGTCTCGATCGTATCGTCCGGTGCTGCACCACCCTGGATATCGTGGAAGCCATCGAGTAATCGATCGAGGAGGTCGAGATCGGGACCCGTCAGCGGTTCGTTATGGGCGGTTGCGAGGACGTCATAGGCGCCGGCATCTCGGAGATCAATGGCCCGTTCCAGGGCTGCGATATAATCCTCGACGCTCGAGTCCGTGAAGTGTGCGTAGACATTCCGGTCGATGTGAACCAGGTCGGCGGCGAGCAGCACGCCATCAGTTCGCGAGAGCACACCTGTCTGTCCGCCCGTATGGCCTGCGAGATCGACCAACTCGAGCGTCCGATTTCCGAGATCGATCTCGTCCCCGGGGGCGTGGGTGTCGACGTGCTCTACCGGTGGAATGTCGAAGGTGTCGGCATCGACACTCTCTGGGAGTTCACGGCCAGCGGCGAGGTGATTCTCGACGAATTCCTGGGGCCGTGTCAGGAAGACGTCGGAGACCACATCGAGTGTGAGCGATCCGTCGGCATTCCGCTCGTTCGGGTGGATCGACGCGGTCTCGAACTGGTGGGTGTTGCCAATATGATCCCAGTGGGCATGCGTCAGGACGACGCGATCTGGGTGAATGCCGTGTTCGGCGAGATACGCTCGGAGGTCGCCGAGACCGCGGCCGGTATCCACAAGGACGGTCTGTTCGCTGCCCACGATGACGAAGACCCGACTCTCCGCCCGGGCGACCGTGGTGCTGACCACGTCGATGGCATCCGTCAGTCCGGTCGTGTAATACCAATCGTCGGTATCGTTCATACCAGTACGACATCGTCCCCACACATCATCATACCGGGGCATCGGTTATATTCACAGCCTCCGGAAGCATGGCTATGCAGCTCGCTATCGGCCTGCCGTCGTTCTCGAGCCCGAGTCACACGATTCCGCCGGACCGATTCCGCAAGTACGTCCGGAATGCTGATGGGCGGGGGTTCGCCGGTGCATATCTCATCGAACACCTCGGGGAAAATCCGAATTACGCGAGTTCGCTGCTTGATCCGCTTACGACTCTCACCTATACTGCGGGCGAGACCGAAACTCTCCCCATCGGGACGAGTGTGCTCCTCCTGCCACTCCGGAACCCAGTCATGCTCGCGAAGCGTGCGGCAACAGTTCAACATCTCTCGAGTCGCCGGCTAACACTTGGCCTCGGCGCCGGCTATGTCGAGTCAGAATTCGAGGCAGCGGGCATCCCGATGGCGGAGCGTGGGGCGAGATACCGAGAGGGACTGTCGCTACTCAGACGGCTTTTCTCCGGTGAACGGGTGACCTTCGACGGCGAGTTCTATTCGGTCGATGACTTTCGACTCGAGCCAATTCTCGACCGCCCGCCGCGGCTATTGGCGGGCGGAGATGGGACCGATACCGAAGATGGTCGTCGAGTGCCTCGAGCTGTCCTTGAACGAATGGATGACGCAGATGGGTGGATCGCACCATCGCGTCCGCCGGCGACGCTGGCGTCGGACTGGGCGGACTATGCGGAGTACCTCGATGGACAGGGCCGTGATCCAGACAGTGTCGATCGGGTGGCCCTCCAGTACGTCCATCTCGAGCCAGGTGCGGATGACGACGGTGCCCGGCGCCAACAGCGACGAGTCTACGGGAATGCTGCCGGCCCGGAGCGATCCGTCGAGAGCCGGATGGAGAGCTGGCTAACCGGCTCGGTGGCCGCCATACTCGATACCTTAGCGGACTACGAGCGCGTCGGTTTTGACGAGGTCATCCTCCAGCCACTCGCGACCGACGCCGGGGAACTCGATCGGCAGCTCCGCCTGATCGACGAGCTGTTGCTCGCCGAATACCCGTAGGAGGGTCGGCTCCACAGTATCGAGTCCCCGACCGATTTATATCCGGGCCTGGTCACCTCTCCGCATGCGAATCGCCACCGGATTGCCGTCCTTCTCGAGTCCCAGCCATTCGATCCCGCCGGATCGATTCCGTCGATATGCCCGGGCCGCTGATGAGCGGGAGTACGCGGGCGCATACGTGATCGAGCATCTCGCCGAGAGCCCCAGCTATGCGAGCTCGCTCCTGGATCCGCTAACGACTATCACCTACGCGGCTGGAGAAACTGAGACGCTCCCGATGGGGACGAGCGTTCTTTTGCTTCCCTTGCGCAACCCCGTCATGTTCGCAAAGCGTGCGGTAACCGCCCAGCACCTCGCGGGTCGACGCCTGACATTTGGCCTCGGAACGGGGTACGTCGAATCCGAGTTCGAGGCAGTGGGGGTGCCAATGGAGGAGCGGGGAGCCCGGTATCGTGAGGCGCTCGCGCTGATCCGGCGGCTCTTTACCGAGGACCGCGTCACCTTCGATGGTGAGTTCTACGGTGTCGAAGAATTCCGGCTCGAACCACAGCTTGGCCAGCCGCCGCGGCTGTTAGCCGGTGGTGACGGTGCTGGCGAGGGCGACGACCGAACCGTGCCACGCGGCGTCCTCGCGCGAATGAACGATGCGGATGGATGGATCGCTCCGCCTCGAAGTGTCGACAAAATCGCCGCGGATTTGGCGGATATCGAGGGCTATCTCGAGGAACGCAACCGGAACACCGACACGTTCGATCGGGTTGCACTGCAGTACGTTCATCTGGTTCCCGGTGCCGATGACAAGCGGTCGCGTCGTGAGCAACGTCGGGTCTTTGGCTACATCAGTGGCGAAGACCGCTCCGTCGACGCCAGAATGGACCGGTGTCTGACTGGCACCATTGAAGCTGTCCAGGAGACGCTCGCGGAATACGCCCGCCTGGGCTTCGACGAAGTGATCTGCCACCCGATGGCAACTGAGCCGAATGAGCTCGACCGGCAGCTTCGGTTGATCGACGACCATCTCGCCGCTATGTATCGCTAAAGCGAGCGTTCAAGTGCGGGTGCCGAGTTACTCGCCGCCGTGGGCGTACTTCGCTGGCTCCTCGGCGATGACGCTGACCTGCTGGCGGACCGCCAATTTCAGGTCATCCTTCTCGCGAATACGATGGCGCCGCTGGGTACGGCGCTGCTCTCGCCGGTACTCGATTCGCTGATCGATCCATTCGGCGCCAGTGCTGCGAGCATCGGGCTGATGACGTCGATGGTGACCGCACCGGCGATCGTCCTTCCGCCAGTCGCTGGAGTGCTTGCCGACCGCATCGGTCGGCGGCCAGTACTTATCGGCGGCCTCCTCTGCTTCGGCGTCGGTGGGACCGCGATTGCCCTGACGACCGATTTTCGTGTCGTGCTGGCATTGCGATTGCTGCAGGGCATAGGGTGGGCCGGTGTCATCCCCGTCATCATTACGGCGATCGGAGATATCTACACCGGCGACCGGGAGACGACCGCACAAGGTCTCCGGTTCACCAGTTCGGGCATCGTCCAGACTATCGGGCCTGTGATTGCCGGACTCGTCGTGGTTATTGCCTGGCAGTACCCATTTCTTATATACGGGCTAACGTTCCCCGTGGTGCTTGCGGTGTGGGCGTGGTTCGAGGAACCGGTGGACCCCGATGCCGAACCGGACAGCGATACTCGGGGCGTTCGGACACAAATTCGCGAGCTTTGGTCCCTGATTGCCCAGCCGAAGCCAGCGGCCATGTTGCTCGCGCGGGCGGCCCCCGGAATCGTTTGGCTGGGCTTTCTCACCTACAATTCCATTCTCGTCCGGAATGTCCTCGGTGGAACCCCAGCTGACGCTGGCCTCCTGGCAGCACTGGGGAGTCTCGGTTATGCCGCTTCGGCGACGCAAGCGGGCCGCATTACCGCGATCTTTGAGCGCCGGCTCGTCCCATTGCTCATGCTGAATCTCGCGCTCGCTGGCGGGATGGCGATGGCGTTCCTCGCACCCGGAGTGGCGATCGCGGGAATCGGTGTCGGGCTGTCGGGGCTTGGTCTCGGAGCACTCATGTCGATCTACCGGAGTATCATTACCGGACTGGCGCCAATCGTCCTCCGAGGCGGCTTGGTCAGTCTCGGCGAGGGACTCGGCCGATTTGCGGTGACCGTGACGCCGGTGGCAATGGGAGCGGGTATCGCCATCGGGACACCGATGGTAGGTTTTGTACCGGCGATCCGGCTCGTCGGCGTCGGAACAGCCGTTATTGCCGGCTTCATCAGCATCGGGGCCGTCATCGTGGCGAGCCTCGCTCCGGCTGTCCGTGACCCAACGGCCTGACATCACCGGTCGAGCCGGGAGCGGCAGGTATGAGTATCCCTCACTCAATGTGCGAGTATGACAACCGGAATTCTCATGCCCGAAGATCAGGACGATGTCGAACCGTTTGCGGACCGTGCTGCTGCGCTCGGTTACGATGGGCTATGGGTCACTGAGCTCTGGGGCCGTGATGCGTTTGTGGCGCTGACGCGGGCCGCCGAGTACACGACCGATCTCGACCTCGGGACGGCGATCGTGAACGTCTATGGCCGCTCGCCGGCGACGCTCGCGCAGGCGGCCGCAACCGTCGCCGACGGCGCTGATGGCGAGGTTAGACTCGGCCTTGGGACGAGCACGGCAAAGGCAATCGAGGACCTGCACGGCATGGCCTTCGACAACCCGCCACGGCGCTTACACGAGACGATCGAGTTGACGAAGGAATTTCTCTCGAGCGATGGGCGCGTCGAGTATGACGGAAAGCTGTTCGATGTCGCGGATTTTCCATCGCTCGAGTCACCGCTCCCGGTTTATGCGGCGGCACTTGGCCCGGCCAATCGGCGGGCAACCGGCAGAGTCGCCGACGGCTGGCTTCCGCACAACATCCCGTTCGATAAGCTCGCGGATAGCCACGAGACCATTGCCGAGGCCGCGCGTGAAGTTGGGCGCGACCCGAGCGATATCACGGTCACGCCGTATGTGCCATGTGCTGTGAGCGACGATGCAGAGGAAGCTGAGGCGCTCGTCCGAAACCACCTGGCGTACTATCTCGGCAGCAGCGATGGCTACAAAAACGCCGCTGCACTGTCATTCCCAGAGGCTGCCGATACGGTCGCCGATGCGTGGCGATCCGGTGACCGTGATGACGCTCGTGCGGCGGTCACTGAGGAGATGTTACAGCAGCTGGCCATCGTCGGCACACCGGGCGTGGCTCGCGAACGGTATGACGATCTCATCGATCAGGATGTCGTCGATAACCTGATCGTCACCCTACCGATCGGCATCGAGGAAGACATCCGCGATCAAACGCTCGAGACGCTCGCGCCGTCGGCGTAGCGACGGTTGGATCCGGAGAATCAGCACCCACCCGGTCCTCTCCGAGGCTGTAGGAGTACCCGACGCTCGGCTCGACTGGAATGACCGTCAGTCGACTCTGTCCGGGGTGCATGAGCTTCGGGATCAGCGGCCTGAAACTTCGCCGCTAGTACTGGATCCGAGGTGTCTGTAAGTGCCGTCTAGGGTGGCCATCCAAATGGCTGCAAATGAACGGGTGTCTCCGTGTTCAATGGTCGTCGATGCGATCGTGCACCGCAGGCCTCACACGGTCGCCGGTCAAGCGGATCGACTCGAGAACGGCATCGTGTGGCACACCTGGCCGATGGGTCGACATCACGACACAATCGATACCGAGGTCGTCATGAAGTCGGACGAGTCCGTCGGCTACGGTTGTCGGCGAGCCGACAATAAATCCCTCGTCCATGAGCTCGTCGAAGGAGGGGAGCTCGGGTGCAGTTGCATCGCTGCCGGCGGAGGCACTCGCCTGCCAGTCGAGTTGATCGCGAATAGCCGGTCCATAGATCTCGCGGGCTTCGGCATCGGTTTCGGCGACGAAGACTCGTCGCATCGCTGGTTGTTGAGCGTGCCAGCCCTCACCGGAAGGCTTGTCGATCAACTCGAGACGGTCCGCGATGGCCGACTCCGAGAGTGACGGTGGGATGAACCAGGCATCACCCAGTCGACCGGCCCGTTCGATGGCCGCTGGCTGGTTCGCACCGATCCAGATCGGCGGGCGAGGTGTCTGGACCGGTTTTGGGGTGATCGTTACGTCCGCAAAGCTGTAGTGTTCGCCCTCGACAGTCACGCCATCCTCGGTCCACAGGCGTTGGATGGCGCTGACACCTTCCTCCATTCGAGCCCCGCGCTCGGCGAGCGACACGTCAAGCGCTTCGAATTCAGCCGTCCGGTAACCGGCGATCGGGCTAAAGATCGCACGGCCATCTGAAAGCGCGTCGATGGTCGCAATCTCTTCGGCAATGGCCACAGGGTGATCCAATGGTACTAGGAGATTCATCCCGAGGAACATGTCACCGCTCTCGGCAGCGAGTCGCGACAGAGTGGGTACCGGCTGGAACTTCTGGTACCGCTCCATCGCGTAATGCTGGCCAGTCCAAACGAGGTCGAAGTCGTGAGCTCCGGCGGTCGAAACCTGTTCGATGATTCGTTGAAACGACTGCCCGGGTGGGCTGTCGGTCGTCTGGAGGCCGTGAACATGTAGTCCGAAGCGCATGAGATCTCTCTGTGCCCACCCTGGAAGCCGGTTGCGGTCAGCTAACGTCGCTACCAATAGGACTACAGGTCTGGGCGTCGGCCAGCAGATATGTCCGACCCAACGATCGGCCTGAAACTCCCGACGACCGGCGGTAGTCCCGACGTCCCCGTAGAGATGTCAGCTGGTGAATGGGGCGCCCGCGCAGAAGAGCTCGGCTATGACTCCATTTGGGGCAGTGAGGCCTGGGGCTCCAATATTTTCCTCGAACTTGCAGATGTCGCATTCCACACTGACGACCTCAGACTCTGCACGGCGATCGTGAACACGTATTCGCGGACGCCACCGGTCCTCGCGATGGCTGGCGCGACCCTCCAACGGCTCTCCGGCGGTCGAGCAGTGATCGGTATCGGCCCGAGTCACGCCACATTCGTCGAGAGTCTGCATGGCGTTCCCTACGAACAGCCTGTCCGCCGGACCCACGAGGCGATCGAGCTCATCAAAGCACTGACTGGGGGAGGAGAGGAAGTCCAGTATGACGGGCAGATCTTCTCAACGAATGGCTTCGCGCCCTTTGATGAGGAAGTCCCGGTCTACAATGCTGCCCTCGGCGAAGCGAACCGTCGCGCAACGGGTCGTGTAGCTGACGGGTGGCTGCCATACATCTTTCCCGTCTCGTCGATGGCTGAGGCATTCGAAACCATCGCGCAGACGGCCAAAGAACGCGGCCGTGACCCGGCCGACTTCGAGGTGACTCCGCAGATCCTCGCCGCCGTCTCCGATGATCCTGATGAAGCCAAAGACTACGTCCGGGACTACATCGCCCATTACATCGGTGGTCTGCCGAACTATCGAAATGCTGTTGCTGGCGACTTTGCGGAGGAGGCTGCCGCGATCGGCGAGGCCTGGGATGACGAGGGAGTCGAAGCGGCAAAAGCCGCCATTCCGGACGAGTTGCTGTTCGAAGTTGGCGTGGCTGGGACTGAGGAGGATGTTCGAGCACAGTTCCGCGACATCCTCGACACCGAGATCGTCGACTGCCCTATCGTGTATGTCCCCCGTGACGTCCCACCGGCGGAGCGGGACCGAACGATCGAGGCCCTGAGTCCCGCTCAGCTTTAATCCGCCTCGGTCCGGCGCTCCACCACGTTATGTGATATAAACGTCATTACCGGAGTATCACCGACGACCGCCCGCCGATCGAAGTGCGCATACCCGCGGTCGGTATGGCTCTCAGACGGCTCGGTGTCCCGGACCTCGATCTCGAGTTCGAGCGTGTCGCCAGGTCGGAGCGGTTCGTGCCAGCGGAGATCGTCCATCCCGAGTCCGCCCATGTTCTTGAACTCCATCCCTTGGACGAACTCGACGATAAACTGGCGACCCGCCAGACACATCGTATGAAGCCCGCTCGCGACGAGTTCGCCGAACATCGACTCCGCGGCCGCCGCTGGATCGACGTGGAATGGCTGTGGATCGTACTGTTCAGCGAACGCAATGATCTCCGATTGTGTCACCGTCTCCCCGCCTACTCGCCATGTCTGGCCTGGCTCCAGATCCTCGAAATAGATCGCCATACGCCGGGACCGGTCGGTGCCGGCGTAAGGGTTACGCGGGGAGGGGACCGCCAGGTTCAAGCCGAGTGGACGCATGCGGAGCGCTACCATGCGCGATCACTCCGCCGAGGATAGCTATGTCGAGCGGACCGACACATCACGGTCCTATTATGAGGAGGCGCGAAAGCACATGCCGGGCGGCAATACCCGAACTGGTGTCCAGCATGCCCCGCACCCGACATATATCGAGGCAGCAGAGGGTGCGTACGTGAGCGATGTCGACGGGAACGAATATCTCGATTTCGTCAACAACATGACGTCGCTCATTCACGGCCATGGGGCTGAGACGGTAGTGGAGCCGACGGTCGAGGCGATCCGGTCGACAAGCGCGCCGGGGGCGCCGACCCCAACCGAAATCGAATATGCCGCGCATTTTCACGAGCGAGTCCCCGGTCTCGACGCCATTCGGTTTACGAACTCCGGTACGGAGGCAGTGATGAACGCTGTCCGGGCAGCCCGTGCCCATACCGGCAATGATGTGATCGCCAAAATCGAGGGGTTGTATCACGGCTCCTTCGACGAAGTCCAGGTCAGTGTCCACCCACCGCTCGAGCTTGCCGGGCCGGCCGATGCGCCCGAAAGCGTGCCGAATATCGCTGGTGTGCCGGACTCGACTGCCGAGAACGTTCTCACTTTGCCATTCAACGACCGCACCGCTGCGCTTGACCGCCTTGAGGCCCACCGCGATGAGCTCGCCGGCGTCCTCGTTGCTCCGTACATGGGCACGAAGATGATTCCCGGGGAGGAGGCCTTCATCCAAGGACTCGCTGACTGGGCCGACGAGGCCGAGGTACCGTTCATCTTCGATGAGGTGGTCTCATTTCGGTTCGCGTACGGTGGGTCGCATACGATCTACGACGTCACCCCCGACGTCATGACCTTCGGGAAGGTGGTCGGCGGTGGATTCCCGGTTGGCGCCGTCGGTGGCACGGCTGAATTCATGTCGATCTTTGGGGATAGCAACGGTGGCCCACGCATCCCACACTCTGGAACCTTCAATGCCAATCTCGCCACGGTAACGGCGGGCCTGGCAGCGATGGAAGCGTATGATCAAGCTGCCGTGGATCGGTTGAACGACTTGTCGGCCGACCTCGCAGACGGTGTCGAAGACGTCCTCGCAGATCGGAATCTCGATATCCAATTCCATTGCCCGTCATCGATCTTCAAATTCTACTTTACGGCTGATCCGGTCGAGAACTACCGTGATTCGCTTAATGCCCACGCTGATATCGAGAAACGGCTGTTCTTCGAACTGATGGATGAAGACATCCGCCTAGCGCCACCGAGTCTGCCGACATTGCTCGGGTCTCTGTCGACAGCCATGGATGATGCGGACATCGAGCGCTTTCTCGATGCCCTCGACGTTGCGCTCGCGCGGACGATGCCGGAGATCCAGCGATACGCACCAACGCTCATCGCCGACTGAGCCGGTCTCACGTGGCCACCGGTCCGGGGGCCGGTGATGCCCGGGCAACGAGGATAGCCCCGATACCGATCGCAGCGCCAATCACTGCAACGATCGTGAGGCCATACCGGATGGCAGTCGCCTCCCCGAGCGGCGCGGTGAGAACGGCGAACAACCACCCGATCACGACCGGTGCAGCGCTATTGAAGAGCCGGATGAGCGATTCGCCGAGCCCGACGATTCCACCACGATGAGACTCCGGCGCGATCGACGTGAGGACGCTCCGGAGTAGGGAAAAGTCGAGACCGACACCAAGACCCATGATCGCAACGCCGATGACGGCTACCGGCAGGGCCGGGGCAAGAGCGACCGTGGAGAGACCGACGCCGATACACACGTTCGCCGCAAGCAGCGGGATAGCCCGGCTGCCGAGCCAGTCGGTCAATCGTCCAGCTTGACTGGCGGCGATAGCGTATATCACCGACACCACTGAGAGCAATAACCCAGCAATCCCCGGCGTTCCGCCCAGGACGCGTACCACCAGAAAGGAGACGTATGTGATAAATCCAACGTGGAGGAAGCTCGGCACGGCGAGCGCAACCAGGATCGCAGCCATCTTCGGCTGGGCTGACAAGGCCGCAATCTGGCGAACGTAGGCACCGCGGGATCGAGTCGATCCACCATCACTGACAGTTGTCTCGGTATCGGTCGAGGTCCGAGTCTCTTCGAAAAATAGTGCGATCGCGATGGCAATCGGAACGGCCAAGAGATACAGAAGAAATGGGTACTGCCACGCGAAGCCGACAAGAATACCCGCGATAACGGGAAAGACCGTGTGCGTCAGTCCTGAAGACGTGAACCGAAGTCCTTGCGCGGTTGCCTCGGTCGGCCCAGTGTAGAGGTCACCGATGGCGGCGATGATGACGGGTACGGTTCCTGCATATCCGATCCCCTGAAGAATACGCAATACGAGGGCGACAGTAAAGTCGGTCGTCATAGACACCGCTGCCCCGGCGAGGCCGAATACCAGGAGCCCGGCGACCAACAACGGCTTCCGACCGTACCGGTCGGCAAGCATGCCGACCAGCGGAATGCCCACCACTGGCGGTACAGTGTAGGCAGTCATGAGGAGACCAATACGGACGTCTGAGACTGCGAAGGGGCCCGTCAGAACTTCGAGAAACGGCGACACGAGGACAAGACCCAGGGCACCGTTGACGTTCGCGAACAGCAGCAGCTGAAACTGCCGTGTGCGAAGGATCCCTGCGCGGTCACCGAACAGAGCCTCGATCAACGCCACTGGGTGCTCGGTACGGCAGCTAGGCGGTAAAAAACCGCCGGGATCCAGGGCTGGAGCGTGGCGTCTGACGCACATCTTTGTGGCTCGGTTCGCACGAGTATCGTGGGTTCATGGCACCCGATCTGCCCACCGGCAGCGTCACCGGACGGGAGGGTTGGCAGTGGAACCGGACCCGGGATGAACGGCCATCCCCGGCCTCGGTCGACGAGCAGCAGCATACCCGCGAAGAGATGTCGAATGCGACCCTGCGGCGCGAGGTCCGACGGCTCGAAGCCGAACTCGAGCGCAAGGATGACCAACTCAATCGCGTCATCGCTCATTACGAACGCCTATTGTCCGAGCGGACTCGGAGACTGCAGCATCGGCGCCCTGGCGAGGAGCAAGCGGATGATGACACCGCGGTCATTACGGCCGTGCGCACGTGGTTGACCCGGCGGTAGGACCCTCGCATCAGGGCTATTCGTTTTTCTGGTGAGCGAGTGCCTACTCCGACTCTACATCGTCCAGCGACCGGGTCTCTCCGCGGGCGCGTTGTATCGCCGCGACTCGCTCGTCTCGACGCCGAATCGCCGCCGACAGGCTCTCCGAATAATCGTGAAAGCCCGCGCCGGCGGCCACTCCAGTACGACCCGCATCGATACGGTCATCGAACACCGACCCCGCTTCCTCTGCGGTTGACAAGTGCGGGTAGAGTTCGTTAGCGATATCACGAAACAGATCGATCCCGGAAAGGTCCGCCGTCTCGAACGGCCCGACGGCCGCAGTCCGGAGCGCGTAGCCGTCCCGGACAGCCCGTTCGACGTCCTCGAGCGAGGCGACGCCCTCGGCCACCAGGTGGCTACATTCCCGAAGGACGGCGAACTGGATGCGGTTCCATACAAAGCCGGGAACATCTCGCTCGACGACAATCGGATCTCGGCCGACCCCTTCGACATACCCAACTGTTCGATCGACCGTGCGGTCGGCGGTCTGCTCACCTCGGACAACCTCGACAAGCGGGAGGAGGTATGGCGGATTCCACCAGTGACATCCAACGAATCGCGCTGGCTGCTCGACGAATTCCGCAAGGGCGGTGATCGAGAGACCGGAGGTGTTCGACGAGAGAATTGCGTCGGCCGGCGCAGCGTCGTCAATAGTGCCGAGGACCTCTTCTTTGGTTGCCAGATCCTCGGAGACGGTCTCGATGATGAGATCGGTGCCGGAGACGCCTGCAGCGGTATCCAGCGTGTAGGAAATGTTCTCACGAACAGCGTCCGCGGTAGCATTAAGCAGCTCCTCTTCCCGAAGGAATGCCAGAGCATCCGTGACGGTCCGGCGTGCCTCATCGAGGTTAGATTCACGGTGATCGATCAGCGTCGCACGAACCCCGTGGCGGGCGAATTGAACGGCCAGGCCCGGGCCCATCGTACCCGCGCCGACGATTGCGATCGATGACGGTGGCTCGGCCATATACCCGTCTGTGCGAACCTGATGGTAAAAGACTGAGCCGCGATCAGTGGCCGCGGTCGCCGCGTACGAACTCCTCGGCCGTGCGCTCCCCGTTCGCGAAGGCTGCTGCTCGCTCCTGCACGGCAGCTGCATCGAGCAGTCCCTCATGGACGAGCAGGCGCTCGAGCGCCGTCGACCACTGTTCATAGTAGGTTTCGCGAGCGGCTGCGGCCCGGTTGTTCCCCTCGTACGCGTCGGATGGCGTTTCGTCGACGGCGTCGATCAGCCGGGCCTGGAAATCCGGCCAGTTGATCGCCTCGGCCGCGTCTCGAAGCGCGACGGCGATTCCGAATGTTCGCGCTTGCCACGGAGCGGTGAAGACCGGGTCGTCCTCGCCGAGGAGCTCGGAAATCACGGTGTGAGCGGCCGATGTCCGGGGAACCGGTCTTCCGCCATCGGCCGCCGCCTGATCGAGTCGCTCCACACCGATCATGGCGTCCCTGGTGACGATATCCACAAGTTCGTCTTCGGTGAGGTCCTCGGTTCCCGGCGGCTGTCGGGGCAGCACCATATACCGAAGCTCCGAGCTCGAATCCCAAACCTCGATATCCATCGCATCGTCTAAGCTGGTTCCGAACTCGGCGAGCACCGACCGTGGCTCACGAACCATCCGTGATCGATACGCGGGGGTCTTGTACCATGTCGGAGGCAGACCGAGTACCGACCACGGATAGCAGGAGCATAACGTACAAACGACAGTATTGTGCGTCGTCTCGGTGTTCTTCTTCACGGAGATGTGTTGGACGCCGACATCGAAATCGAACTCCTCGATCGCCGCGTTCGCGTCATCGAGTAAGCGCTCCTCGAAGTCGGGATCGGTCCACGCCCGCGCGACGACACGGGCGCCATTAAGCGGGCCAATGTCTTCTTCGTAGGCTGCGATGGCTTCGTCGATCGCATCTTGCGAGACGATACCTGCTTCGGTGAGGAGCGACTGCATCGCACGGACGCGTGGCCGGACATCCTCCGCGGTTTCGTCGTCGCCATGATCGTGATCGTGGTCGTGAGTCATTGGTGGTCACCGTCCAGTGGCCGGAGATATGGCTCCCAGAGGTCGATGTGGATCGTGTCGGTCTCGGCCTCCGCGTCGGGCCCCCACAGCTCTGTGGCTGTGAAGGCGACGGTGTAGAGTGGTTCAGCCCGTTCTTCACCGTGGGCGTTCGCATCCGGGAAGACATGATTCCCATGCACTGCATGGATTTCGCCGTGTGCTCGCCGAGCATATCGCGGGCAGCGAGTATGGCCCTCCGGGTTGATATTTCGGACTCGTACATCATCGCCGACTTCGAATTCGGGCACCTTTCCTGGGCGCTCGAAGTCTGACGGAGCCGCGAATGCCTCGCGAACGAGCGCAACGAGGTCTGCGTCCGATCGTTCAGGAACTGCCGTGCCGTCAGCCGCGGCCGCTTTGGCTTCCGCGATTTCGGTCTCAGTCGCGACACCCTTCTCGACCATGAGTCGCTCGAGACCGTCCAGCCACCGCTCGAAATACGTCGAGCCGAGATACTCGGCTGGTGGCATCCGCTCGATCGCATGACGCTTCTCGTCGATGTTGATCGTGCCCGTCGCTTTGACGAGTTTGTCCATACCGTAAACTGTCCGCTCCCAGTCGGCGTGGAACTGGGCAGTGTCATCAACGGGCACCGCCCCAAACCCGTGGTCACCGCCCATATCGTGGACGCCGTTCATGCTATCTCGCTTCCTCCGGCGGCGATATATGCATTACCCCCGGCGAAACGAGTTATCCGAAGGGGCACAACCGATTGGGGGGACTACTCGGCCCCTGGCTGCTGTATCGTCGCTCCATCCTGTTCGCGGGGACTCGATTTGGTTTCCTGAATCACGACGGCTTCGAGGTTGTAGCCCGCCACTGCCTCCGGATTCTCACCCTCATAAACGACGTCGAATTTCCACCGATCGAAGGCGGCAAGGCCATCGTAGAACCGCTCGGTCCGCTTCAATGCAGACCAGTCGTCGTCGTAGAACGTCGCCGTCAGCTTGAGACGCGGAAGGCGCTTCCCTGTGTTGTTTCGCACGTAGCCAAGTACACCCGCAGACTCTGGGTTCACGTACAAGTCGGTATTGAAGAACAAAACCCGCGGCTCGGTGTACGGAATATAGGTTCCAGCTGCCTGGGCCTGCACCGATCGAGTGGCTTTCTCAGCACTGGCTGTGATACCGATGATGGCCGGGGCGATCAACAGCAAGTCCTGCTCGGACGGAAGTTCGCGATTGATGAGGTAGAAGCCCGCACCCGCGGCACCGGCGATGACCACGGACTGTGCGAGCTTGTTCCAGCTGAAGGCCTCCCCTTGTCCACGAGCGCGATAGTAGCCAAGGATACCCCAAACGACGCCGATCACAGACGAGAAGGCCACAGATATGAACAACTCCCCCACGGAAAGCGCTGCAGTTGCCATGCAAACATATCGCTGTCATTATAATTAACGATTGCGCGAGGCTATCTTTCGCCAAGAGGGTCTCATATCTCCCGAAGGGTTTTGCCGACCGGGTTGATGGAGCCAGACCATGCGGGAGCGGATCCGCCGGGCTGTTGCTGTTGGCCGACCCGGAGTCGTCGGCCCCGTGACCGTCGGCCACGGCGTGAACGAGTTCCTTTCCATCGTCATACCCCCAGTGATTCCGTTGCTCGTCACCGACTTCGACATCACCTATGGAGAGGCCGGTCTCCTGCTGACGGTGTTCTTTCTCATGTATCTGCTCTTTCAGCTGCCAGCGGGGATCCTTGGTGATCGCATTGGTGGTGCGCGGTTGATCGTCGTGGGTCTCCTTGCGATGGTCGTCGGTGTCGGGCTCGCAAGTACGGCGAACAGTTACGGCACTCTCTTGGCAGCCCAGGCGGTTGCGGGCATCGGCGGGAGCACGTTTCATCCGGCAGGGATGTCGGTCATCAGTGATGTCGAAGGCGCCACGACCGAGGGGCGTGCCATGGGTGTATTCGGACTCGGTGGCACACTTGGAACGATGGCCTCCCCGGTCGTCGTAGGCGGGGTGGCGGCGGTCGCGGGGTGGCGACTTGCTCTCGGTGTCGCGGCCGGACTCGGTCTCATCGTAACAGGTCTGGCGGGCCCGGCGTTGCTCCGGGCACGCGGCGACAGGGATGATGCAGCGACGACGGACGGGGGCCGGTCACCAACTGTCGCAGGCAGGATTCGCAGCATCATCGCAAACGCCGGGCTCGTCGGCGGCTGGCCGGTGGTCGTCCTCTTTGCCGTCACGATGATGCTCTCGATGCAGACCCGGGGCATCCTCACGTTCACGACGGCCTATGTATCGACAGAAACGGGGCTGTCCGTTCTAGCCGGCAATCTTTCGTTTTTCGGCTTGCTCGTGGGCGGAAGCATTGTTTCAGTCCCCGCCGGTGGCCTGGCCGATCGGCGAAACCGACCGCGCCTCGGCATGATTCTGGGTGCCGGCACCGCGATCATCGTTGCGGCGACCGCTGTTGCAATTCCAGTGTTTTCGGGGCTAACCAGGCCGGTGCTCGTCGCTATATTGGCGGTCTGGTTCGCCACGATCGGCGGGGTCGTCTATGCACTGTTTCCCCTCAAAAACGCACTCGTCTCGCGTCGGGCAGAGACCGCATCGAGTGGTGGATTATTCGGGCTGATCCAGACCGCCTCTGCAATCGGGAGTGCAGCTGGCCCGGCAGTCTTTGGCATCCTCGCGACCCGGTGGGGCGTCGGTGCAGCCTTTCCGGCAATCTCCCTGACCGGAGTGGTCCTCGTCGCGTTGTTCGCCATCCTGAGCCGTCTTGAGTGACGCCCGGAATCGGGAGGAGTTTGTAGCCCCGGTGGCCAGGTCCCGCTGATGGCGACGGCGGCACGGGCGACCATCGGTCGGCTTCGCGGCGGTGGCCGCGGATGGATCATCCTCGCTGTTGCCACAGGCTGGTTACTCATTCTCGGTGGGCGATTCCTTGTCCCAGCTTTGCTACCGCAGGTGAAGGCTGGCTTCGGCATTGGCAATGCCGCCGGTGGTGTAGCAGTGACCGTTCTCTGGGCGACCTATGCGCTGATGCAGTCACCGGCTGGCGTCCTCACCGATCGCTTTGGCGAGCGGGTTCTGATCGTTGGGAGCCTTGGCCTGTGTGCGATCGCCGTCATCCTCCTCGGAGGGGCGCCAACCTATCTGATCTTCCTGCTCGCGTGCGGATTGTTTGGCTTCGCTTCCGGGCTCTTCGGACCGGCGCGGGGGATGGTGTTAACGCGAGTCTTCTCCGACGATAACTCCGCTGCGATCGGGCTCACACTCGCCGCCGGCTCCATCGGCTCGGCAACGCTGCCATTCCTTGCCGGGTCGATCGTCGGCGCGGTCAGTTGGCGCATCCTTGTCGCTGCATTACTCGCGCCGTATGCCGTTGCCGCCGGCTTTGCCTGGTGGGCCGTGCCGTCCCAATCGCGCGCGACCGACCATGACAGCGAGGAAACCCAGTCCGGTATGCTTCGCGCCATTGGCGACGCAATCCGGATTGCCGGGCTCCGAAGAGCGGCAGTCGCACACACGGGCATGCTGTTCGTTTATCAGGGCCTGACCGCATTCTACGTGACCTACTTCGTCGATGCCGTGGGCTTCGACCAAGGCATCGTTGCGCTGTTGTTCGCCGCTCTCTTTCTCGCTGGTGCGGGTGCGCAAGTTTCCGGTGGCTTCGTTGCCAATGCCATCGGCGCTCGGTGGGTACTATTCGTGCTCGCGGCAGTCGGTGCATTGAGTGCCGCCGCGCTCCCGTTCGTCGACTCGCTGCTTCCGCTTTTTGTCGTCACGATCGTGGTGGGCACTCGGCTAGGCTACTCCCCAGTCTCGAATGCCTACATGATCGCCGTGCTCCCACCCGGGATCCGAGGACGCGTCTGGGGACTTATTCGGACGAGCAATTTCGTCGTGGGATCACTGGGATCGACGGTGGTCGGCGTCATGGCCGATGCGGGGTACTTTGATGAGGCATTCTTCATGCTGGCGGCCGTCTCGGCCCTTTCAGCCCTGCTGTACATCAACCTCCCCGGCCGTGAGGGAGTCGGCATGCCCTGAGTCGCTCCCGATCGCGCGATTTTAGGCCCCACCACGAGTCTTCCCAGGCAGTTCGTGCTTACCGTCCGGTCGCTGCTTGGTGAAGGATCGGCCGTGCTATCACGGCGGAATTTCCAGATCCTGTTGCTGGCGAACCTGCTCGGCCCGCTTGGCTTCGCATTACTCTCGCCCGTTCTCGACTCGCTCGTCGATCCCCTTGGGGCGTCTCCGGCCACGGTCGGATTGTTGATTTCGGCGTATTCTGCCCCATCAGTCGCGATGATACCGATTATCGGCGTCCTTGGAGATCTCTACGGACGCAAGCCCGTACTTCTGGTATCGCTTGTCGGCTACGGGGTTGCCGGAGCGGCGATCGCGCTGACGTCAACGTTTACCGCCGCGCTCGGTCTTCGCTTCGTCCAGGGGGTATTCTATGGCGGGCTCACGCCGATCATCATCACCGCGATTGGCGACCTCTACGCGGAGACCGAAGAGGCAACGGCTCAGGGGCTTCGGTTTACAAGTTCAGGCATCAGCACGACCGTCTTTCCATTGTTGGCTGGACTGCTCGTCGGCATCGCCTGGCAGGCCCCGTTCCTGATTTACGCGCTCGCCATTCCGGTCGCGGTAGCTACATATTTCTGGTTCGAGGAGCCCGCTCGGCAGTCTCGCACCGATGCACCACGGCGCAGTCGACTGGGGTACCTCCGAGAGCTGTTCGGACTGCTCAGACAACGTCGGCTTTCTGCCATGGTGCTCGCACGCGGCCTTGGAACGGCCGTTTGGCTCGCCTTCCTCACCTATAACTCGCTCGTCGTCGTCCGATTGTACGGTGGCACACCAGGCCAGGCGGGTCTACTCTTCGCCGTTGCGAGTGTTGGGCTCTCGGTCGCGAGTTCACAGGCCGGGCGGGTGTCGGCCACCTTCGACACCTGGGTATACCCGCTCGTCGGGGCCAATGCGGTCTACCTGACCGGTGCCATACTGCTCATCTTTTCGCCCATACTCCCGATCGCCGTGCTTGGCGTGGCGCTGATCGGATTGGCCTTCGGCCTCATGCTCTCGCTCTATCGGAGTATGATTACCCAAATCGTTCCCCAGAGTCACCGTGCCGGCATCGTCAGTGCCGCGGAGTCCGTCGGAAGATTGTTCGACACCATGACCCCGGTCGTCATCGGTGGCCTGCTGGCACTCGCATCGGCCACCCTCGGCGTCGACATGGCGCTACAGCTCACACTCTTGGGGTTCATCGCCGGCGGAACCATCATCGGGAGTGTAGCGCTCGTCGTCGTCAGCACCGCTCCGCCACTCGACTAGGCAGGGACGGCCATATACCGATCAGCGACGGGCTCACCGTCGAGAAGATCGATCACATTGTCGATCAGGCGGTCGACACTCCGAACCCGGCTAGCCTTCGTCATCGCCGCAACGTGCGGCGTCGCGACCACGTTATCAAGGCCATGCAGGCGCGAGTCGGCCGGTAGCGGTTCAGTCTCAAAGACGTCCAGTGCCGCCCCCGCGAGATCGCCACGCTCGAGTGCTGCCACGAGGGCGTCCTCATCTACGATCGGCCCTCTTGCGGTGTTCACGAGGTACGCATCCGGCGAGAGCAGTGCGAGTTCGTCCGCGCCAATCAGGCCGCGTGTTTCGGGCGTGAGCTCCGCGTTGATCGTGACGACGTCACTGCGAGACAGGAGGTCATCGAGATCAGTTAATTCCGCGCCCGTGATGTCCGTATCCTCCTCGAAAACATACGGATCGCTTGCCAGCACGTCAACATTGAAACCAGAGAGTAGCCCGGCAACTCGCTGCCCGATCCGGCCAAAGCCGACAATCCCGACAGTTCGGTCCGTCACTTGGCCAGTGCTCGCGCTTTCATCACGCCAGCCACCACGCTCGAGCAATCGTACGTTCTGGAGCAGGTGTCGGGACGCCGCCAGCGCCAGCATGACCGTATACTCGGCAACTGCTTTCGCGTTCAGTCCCGGTGTATGTGTGACTGGGATTCCCAGGTCGGCGGCTGCCTCGAGATCGATGCTATCGACGCCAGTCCCGAATTTCCCGATCAGACGAAGATTCGTTTGCTCCATGACCGTACGGTCGATCGGGTGCCGGGAGGTAGTGAGGATCAGATCAGCATCCTGGAGGCGATCGATCAACGTGTCGCGGTCCGGCGCTGCAGTGACCTCGACGGTGAAACGGTCGCCAACGCGCTGCTTCAGATGGTCGACCGGCTGAATGTCCGGGTCGACAAGGGCGTGGACCATCGCCGCGCGGTTTGCCGGGTCTCGTAAAGAGGATTGGGATCGACCGATCAGTACTGGCGCTCGTAGTCGTGGATTTCTGAGACCGTGTAATACGGGCCGCCGAGCCGGCCGACCGACTTGACCTTCGCCATGTCGACCTCGCCATCGGCATCGAGGATCCGGTCGTCGAGGTGCATATGCTGCACTTCGCCGAGCACCATCACGCGATCGTGAATCTCGTGGTAGTCGTAGAGCGTGCACTCGAGAACGGCCGCCGCAGCAGCCACATACGGCGCGTCGATTGTCGTACATCGCGCCGCCTCCAGCTCGGTAAACTCGAATTCACTCTCGTCGGGATCGATGTCCGCAGAAGACATGTCCATCGGCTCGATCAAATCCTCGCTCGCGAGATTGACGGCGAACTCTTCGCGCTCAATAGCGTTGCGGGCGGAGTCCTTGTAGCCACCATGATCAGGGTTCGGCGAATTGAACATCACGACGGGGTTAGCCGAAGAAATGTAGTTGTATGTGCTGTAGGGCGCAAGATTATCGACCCCGTCTTCGCCGGTCGTGCTAACCCAGGCGATCGGTCGTGGCGTGACGACCGACTTGATTACACGGCTATTGAAGCGATCTTCGACATCATCGACGGCATACTCTGGCATACGCGCCGAGAGGTGCCAATCCGGCTTAAGGCGTCCGACATGGGGCGATGACCGAGAGAACTACAGGTTTATCCTCATCCCCACCGTCGCGGGGGCCATGTTCGAGGGACAGGCACTCGCTGACGAGGTGGCCATCGTCACCGGCGCCGGGCGGAATATCGGTGAGGCGGTCGCGAAGACGTTCGCCGATGAGGGTGCGGGCGTGGTGGTTGCCGATATCGACGCCGACCGAGCCAGTGCGACGACTGATGACATCCTCGACCGGGGTGGCATGGCGGTAGCTGCGGAAGCCAACATTGCCGACGAGGGCGACGTTGCGAGCATGGTCGAAACGGCCGAAACGGAGTTCGGCCCGGTTGATATTCTCGTCAATTGCGCGGCCGTGACCGAACGGGCCACGATGTTCGAACTCGACATGGAGACGTTCGACGCCGTCATGGACGTCAACTTGAAGGGCACATTCCTCACTGCCCGAGAAGCCGCGAAGTCGATGCGAGAGTCCGGTGGCGGCCGAATCGTGAATTTTGCGTCGACATCCGCCCACGTCGCGCGACCGCGAGGCACCGCGTATGGCATGGCCAAACGGGGAATCCTCAGCTTCACGAAGTCCGCTGCGTACGTTCTCGCAGAGGACAACATCCGTGTCAACGCAATCTCGCCAACCCGAACTGGGTCGTCGGTTGGCGCGTCCGAAGAGCGGACTGGCGATCCGGACCCGGATCTTCTCCGCGGGCGCTGGGGGAAACCGGCCGATCAAGCATACGCCGCGCTCTTTTTAGTCTCGGACTACAGCGATTTCATCACCGGCGAGGAACTCGTCGTGGACGGCGGCGCCCTCGCCCAGCCCTATCAGCGATGATCGACCCACACACCGGCAATCGACCGGCAGAATCGCTCGGGACCTTCCTCAGCGAGCTCTCGCTCGATGCGGTCCCGGAACCGGGCATCGACCAGGCCGAACGGTGCTTTCTCGATACCGTTGGCGTCGCGGTAGCGGGCTCCACCGCCGAAGCGGGCACGATCGCGGCGGAGACTATGGCCGAGCTCCAAGGCACCGACGGGCCAGCGACGCTCGTCGGCCGCGGGACGGATGCGAGCGTTCTCGATGCAGTATTTGTCAATGCCGCGGCGGGGCACAGCCTCGACTTTGACGATACTGTCTCGAGCATCCATACCCATGTGAGCTTGCCACTCGTCGCGGCGATTCTGGCAGCAGGGGAGGCCACTGGCGCCTCCGGTGAGGACGCCATCGAGGCCTACATTGCCGGCTACGAGACCGACGTCTATGTCGCCCGCCCATTCGTCGAGACCCACTACGAGCTCGGCTGGCACGCCACCTCGACATTTGGCGTCTTCGGAACGGCCGCAGCTGCGGCCACGCTCTGGGATCTCTCGGCCGACGAAACCGCAACGGCGCTCGAGATGGCCGCTTCGTTTGCATCGGGCCTGAAGAAGAACTTCGGGTCGACAACGAAGCCAATTCATCCCGCCCATGCAGCCCGAAGCGGGCTGACGGCAGCCGCTCTTGCTCGTCACGGTGCTACTGCCACCGCCGGCGCACTGGGGGCGGAACGTGGGTTCTATGATCTCTATGGCGAGGGAGCCGATCCGGATCCCGACGCTTTCCCGGATCTTGGCGAACGGTGGGCCATCGTCGAGGACGGCGTCGATGTCAAGAAGTATCCGTGCTGTCACTTCACCCATACGGCGATCGCCGCAACCGAAGCGCTACAGGCCGAGCACGGCTTCAGCGCCGCGGATGTCGAATCGGTCGCTGTCGAAGGCTCGAGTGTGGCCCGCGAGACGGTTGCCCACGATGACCCCTCATCTGGGCTACAGGGCAAGTTCTCGATGCCATATTGTGTCGCGAGTGCGATCCATCGTGACCGAGTCGGTATCGACGCGTTTGCCGATGAGGCCGTCGCCCACCCCGAGGTGCGAGCGCTCCTTGAGCGTGTCACCTATAGCGTCGATGAATCGTTGGCACCGGGCGCCCATGGTGCGACGGTGAGAATCACGTTGCGCGATGGCGAAACCATCGAACAGTTCCGCGAGCAGCCGCCGGGGACACACGAGAACCCGCTCTCGGAGGCCGAACTGCTGGAGAAATTCCGACACTGTGCGACCCGAATCTACGATGACGAGACCGTCGATACGTTTGCCGACCGGCTACGAAATCTGCGCGACCAAGAAAAACTCGCCCGCGCGATCCCCGGAGGACACGCTTAAGCACCCCGGCGGGCAGGCTTCGGCCAATGGACTTCCAGCTTACCGACGAACAGCGCCAGTTGAAACGCACGGTGGCCCGGATTGCAGAGGCGGAATTCGCCGACTCGGCGTTCAGCTGGCAGGGTGAGTTTCCAGAAGCGAATGTCGACGTCCTCCGGGAAAACGACCTGCTCGGTATCGGACTGCCCCAGGAGTACGGTGGCGGCGGCTATACGCCGGTCGAAGCATTGTTAGCTGCCGAGGCGGCCGTCAGGGTGTGTCCCGATACGGGACATGTCCTCTCGCGTTCCTCACTCGGCCCCCCTCGGGTGATTGCCGCCCTTGGGAACGACCATCTCAAGGAGACCTACCTTCCTGGCGTCTGCGCCGGCGAGGAGATCTTCTCGATCGCCATCTCCGAGCCCCAAGCGGGGACCGATGCAAGTGCGATGGAGACGAGCGCCGAGCGCGAAGGTGACGAAATCGTCATCGACGGCGGAAAAACGTGGATCACGAAGGGACACGTCGCGACTGCGTTTCTCGTTTACGCCCGTCTCGAAGGCGAGATCGGCGCCTTTGTTGTCGAGGCCGACGCGGACGGCCTGGAGATCGGGGAAGGGTACGAAAACATGTATGGCGGGACCCAGGTGGACCTCTTTTTCGACGACTGCCGGATCCCCGCCGAAAACACGCTGGCGCATGGTCGCGAAGCCCTCCGTGAACTCCTCAAGGAGTTCAATGTCGAGCGATGCCATAACGCGATGATGTGCGTTGGTTGCGGACTCAACGCGTTCGATAAGGCGCTCGAGCACGCCACTGCCAGGGAACAGTTCGACCAGCCGATTGCGGATTTCCAGGGGATCGAATGGAAGTTTGCAGATATGGCAACCGACCTGGACGCCGCTCGCCTCTTGATCTACCGGGCGGCCGCTAACGCGGCCGACGGGAGCCCGTCCAGGCTCGAGACCTCCATGGCAAAGTTGAAAGCAAACGAAGTGGGCAACCGCGTCGTCGACGAAGCGCTCCAGATCCACGGGGCAACGGGGTATATGCGAGAGCATCCCCTCGAATACCTGTATCGGCTGGTCCGCGGCTGGAAGATCGCTGGCGGAACCGTCGAGTCGATGCGGAACGGAATCGCCGCCGAACTGAAGAAGGATGGCCTCGACTGACTTCGATCGGCTGTTCGACCCGGACGCCATCGCACTGGTTGGGGCGTCCGCAGATCAGAACAAGCTGTCGGGACGTCCGTTACGCTACCTTGAGCAATTCGGATACGACGGCGACCTCTATCTCGTGAATCCGGGGCGTGACGAGATCGATGGGCGGCCGTGTTATGACAGCGTCACCGAGATCCCGGGCCACGTGGACGTCGCGCTCGTCCTCGTGCCGGCCCGACTCACCGCTGATGTCGTCGCTGAGTGTGGCGCCGCGGGAATCCCCTTTGCGGCGGTTATCGCGTCGGGCTTCCGCGAGGTCGGTGACGAGGGGGCGGCACTCGAAGCGGAGCTGCGTGAGGTAGCCGCTGAGGCTGACGTCCGGTTAGTCGGCCCGAATTCGGAGGGATTCGTCAATATCCCCGGGAATGTCGCGGCGACATTCTCGTCGATCTGCAAGCGGGAGAGCTTTCTGCCGGGATCTGTCGGATTCGTCAGCCAAAGTGGTGCCTTCGGTGGCGCCGTTTTCCAACTCGTCCAGAACCGTGGCGTCGGCGCCAGCAAATGGATCACGACTGGTAATGAGGCCGATGTCGATACCCTTGATCTCCTCGCGTACTACGTTGAAGACCCAGCCACATCCGTGGTGGCTGCGTATATCGAGTCGCTTCCGGAGGGTCGTCGGTTGCTCGAAATCGGTCGTCGGGCCGCGGAAACCGGGACGACTATCGTCGGGTTGCGAGTTGGAGCATCCGAACAGGGCCGGGATGCGACAGCATCGCATACCGGGAGTGTCGCGTCGGACGCGGCGGTGTACGAGGCGATGTTTGACGCCGCGGGCGTCGTCAGCGTCGATACTGTCGAATCCTTCGCGGACACGATCGACGCCTTCGATGCGCTGGATGTCGATCGCTTTCGCTCGCCGACCGATGGTGTCGGCGTCGTCAGCATCTCCGGCGGCGCTGCCGCACTGATTGCGGACACCTGTGCCCGCCTCGACCTGCCGATGGCCGAACTCAATGATGACACCGTCACGACGATTGCGGAGCGCATCCCGCCGTATGGCTCACCGACAAACCCGGTCGACGTGACCGCGGCGGCAATCGGCGAACCGGAGGTGTTCGAGCAGTGCGTCGACGCAATCGGCACGGACCCTGGCGTGGACTGTGTGCTGTTTCAGTTCGGCAATTCGGGCCCGGAGACGATCGACACGTGCGAGGAAGCGATTTGCTCCCTCGCGACGGAGCATCACCTCCCCGTCGCAACTGTATTCACCGGCGCGGAGCCCGACCGCGACACTCGTGAACGCCTCCGAGATCGTGGCGTGCTGTCGTTTGCCGATCCCGCGCGGGCCCTCGCCACGCTCAATCATATACGCGGGCGGACCGCGGACGGTGAACGGCTCCGCGCACAGCCCGCTGATCGTTACGCGATGCCCGATGAACGGCACACGCTCGACATCGGGACATGGACGGATGCTGTGGGACTATTCGAGGAATTCGATATCCCCACTCCGTCCGGCGGGATCGTCTCTGACGCCGAGGCGGCGGTCGACCTCGCCACCGGCTTCGACGGCCCGGCAGTGCTGAAGCTTGACCCGATCGCCGTTCCGCACAAGTCCGAGCTCGGTGGCGTCGAGACTGGCCTCGAGACGCCCGCCGAGGTTCGAGCAGCTTTCGATAGGTTGTCGGGTATCGATGTCGAAGCGGGCATTCTCTGTCAGGAGTCGATCGACGGTGTCGAACTGATCATCGGCGCGATCCAAGATGACGACTTCGGGCCTGTCCTCACAGTTGGCCCCGGCGGCGTCTTCGTTGAACTGTTCGACGACGCCTTCAGCTACCGGCCGCTTCCTGTCGATGCGGCCACGGCACGGGAGATGATCGACGAGTCAGCGGCGAGCCGGCTCGTCGACGGATACCGTGACTTCCCCCCGGTCGATCGGACGGCGCTATCCGAGCTTATCGCGAATATCTCGTCCCTCTACGCAGCCATTGACGTTACTGAACTGGAGTTCAATCCCGTGATCGGCACCCCAGCGGGCGGCGTCGCCGTCGACGCATTGCTGGAGTAAGTCGTGCGTGGTCTGGGCGATAGCGCTTACTCGGAGCATGCGTCTCGACACACACTCCCGGTAAAAACACCACCAGCCAACTGGGAGCAACTGCCTCAGCCGAAGCGGAACGATCCCGCGGTATATGCCTCACCAACACACCACCGACCCCCCGCTCCTCGTCGACGGATTAACGAAACGGTATGGCGATACATTGGCGGTCGATGAGGTCTCACTTTCGGCGGCTGAAGGGGAAGTAGTGGGCTTGCTTGGCCCAAACGGTGCGGGGAAGACGACGCTGATGAAGCTCATCACCGGTCTGTCCGTCCCGACGGCGGGCACCGCGCTGATCGACGGCATCGACGTGACTGAGGACGTCGCAGCGGTCAAGCAGCGGATCGGATACATTCCCCAAGAGACGGCCCTCGATGACTGGCTCACGGGCCGACAAATCCTGGATATGTTCGCGGCGATGTACAAGATTCCAGGCGATGAGCGGACTCATCGTATCCACAGGGCCCTCTCGCATGTTGATCTCGTCGACGCGGCCGATACGGCAGTCGGTAACTACTCAGGCGGGATGGAGCGCCGGCTCGAGATCGCCGCGGGGCTGCTTCACGAGCCGAAGTTGGTCGTCCTTGACGAGCCGACGCTTGGAGTCGATCCAATCGTCAGAAGGGAGCTTTGGACGTACGTCGAAGGCCTTCAGGATGCCGGCGGAACGGTGCTGCTCTCGACACATTACCTGGATGAAGCGGCGGCACTGTGCGACCGTGTGGTGGTTCTCGAGGATGGGCGCGTGGTGACCATTCAAGCTCCGGAGGAGCTCTAGGATGAGTCCGAACGCTCGGCAGAGGACGCTGTGTTTGCTGGATTGACCGGCTCGACACCGGCCATGGAGGTGGCGCCATGACGCTCCGGGCAGAGCTGTCGGTGACCCGGCATCTCGCGGCGCGGTGGTTGCGCGAGATGACGCAATCGACCGTCGGGCTCGCCGTTCTCGTGGGTATCAAACCACTGGTGTGGTACGTCCTCTTCGGCAGTCTCTTCGAGGCTGTCAGTTCACTGCCGGCCTTTCCGGCCAACGATTACCGGGCGTTCATCCTGCCGGGCGTCGTGGCTCTGATGTCGCTCGAATTCGTCGTGCTGGGCGGTCAGTGTATCGTCGACGACATCCGCGGAGGAATGCTCAACAAGCTCTGGACGGCTCCGATCAGCAAGACCTCAGTGGTGATCGCCCGCATCATCATGACGGGAACTGTCACCATCCTGCAGGTCATAACGCTCCTGGCCATCGCGACGATCGACGGTGTTCGCCTGGCGACCGGCCCGGCAGGCGCGGCCGTACTCGTCGCGTTGGCAGTCATGCTCACGGCTGGCCTGACGGCATTGTCGATGGTTATCGCCTACGTTCTCGAGCACCAATTCGCCTTCACAGCGGTTACATCCTTCATGGTCTTACCGGTCGTGTTCCTCAGCAACGCTTTCTCACCTCCGGCATTGATGCCGGACTGGCTGGCAACGATAGCCGAGCTCAACCCGGTGTCAGTGACCATCACTGGAATGCGTGCACTCGTGCTTGAGGGATGGGTTGGCGCCGACCTTTGGCCGGCCATCGCGACTGTATCTGGATTCGCCTTCATCGCGGTCGTCGCCGGAGTGGCTACTTTCAATCGGCCGCTCGAGCCCGAAGCCTCGCTTTTCCGAGCACTCGTCCCAGGCTCGAGGCGTAGTCGATCAACCTAGAGCAGTTTATCGGCGATTATCCGCTTTTGAATCTCGCTCGTCCCCTCGAAGATACGCGTAAGGCGGGCGTCGCGCCAGTGGCGCTCGGCGTCGAAATCCGTCGTGTACCCATAGCCGCCATGCACCTGGAGGCCTTCGCTGGCTACCTCTTCGGCAACCTCACTCGCAAAGAGTTTCGCCATCGCTGCCTGCGCATCGGCCCGGTCACCAGCGTCCACCGCATCGGCGACGAGGAGCGTCAGCGCCCGTGCAGCTTCGACCTTCGTCGCCATGTCCGCGAGCTTGAACCGGATCGCTTGGAATTCCCCGATAGCCTGATCGAACTGTCGTCGTTCGTTCGCGTACTGAAGGGCGTCCTCCAGGGCCCCCCGGGCAACGCCAGTCGCGCGAGCCGCAGTATGCACGCGGCCCTCTTCGAAAAATTCCATAATCTGATAGAAACCCTGTCCCTCTTCGCCACCGACGAGTTTGTCCTCGTGGACGCGAACGTCGTCGAGGGTCACGCTCCACGTCTTCCATCCATGGTAACCGATTTTGTTGACTGGTTGGCCGTCAAGCCCGGCTCGATCGAACGTGCCCGGTGGCTTCTCGATGATGAATGCCGAAATCCCACGATGGGGCGGGTCGGCGTCGGGATCCGTTTTCGCGTAACAATGGATGAAATCCGCCCCCTTAGCGAACGTGCACCACATCTTCTCGCCATTAAGGATGTATTCATCACCGTCCTTCTCCGCAGTCGTCGACATTGAAGCGACGTCTGAACCGGCATCCGGCTCGGAGATGGCGATGGCCTTGAGTTTCTCACCACGCGCCATTGCGGAGACATATTCCTCTTTTTGTGCCGGCGTCGCTCCTGCCAGGCTCTGACCGCGAGCAATGATCGAGCCAACGGAGAGCCATCCGCGGGATAACTCCTCGGCGATGACGGCATAGGCTTTCAGATCCATGCCGAGACCGCCATATTCCTCGTCGGTGAGCACGCCAAAGAAGCCGAGGTCGGCCAACTGATCGATCAGGTCACTCGACATCGGCTCCTTGCGGTGGTCCCGCTCGCGAGCCTCCGGTATCACCTCGTTTTCCACGAATTTCCGCGTCTCTTCGCGGAGCAGGCGATGTTCCTCGGTGAGCACGCTGTCGGCGATTTGCTGTTCGAAAAGGCCGCTCATCGACGGCGGCCCCCGGTGTGATCGGTCATCGGGCCGGTCTCGGGTAGCCGCGACTAAATATCTACAGGTGCACGCCGTCGTGATGACGCGGGGGTGCGGCGACGGCGAGAAATGTCACCGGCTCATCGCCGACGTTCTCGAGACGACGCGCAACAGGCGGGGAGACACGGACTGCATGCCCGGGTTCCAGGGTGTGGAGCTCGTCCTCGAGACGAATCCCGCCCGGGCCGGAGAGAAGGAAGTAGAATTCTTCTTGTTCCTCGTGTCGGTGTCGGGACATGGTCTCACCGGGCTCGAGCCGCCACAGGCGCGGCGTGAGCTTCTCACACCCAAGTGCTCCCGCGAGATTCCGGGAATGTGCCGTGCCTCGCTCGGAATATTCCCAGTCGAGCTGCGCGGGATCAACGATCTCATATGAGGTATCGGACATACCCCCGAAAGCTTCTGGGCCCGTATAGCTCCGGCGTTGATTCGCAACTCACCGCCGCCGCCGTCGCCGGACAACGCCGACGATAGCGATGGTGATGGCCACGACGAGACCAGCGAATAATGCGTGCCAGACGCTGATCGCCGGGACCAAGAGCACCGGAATCGTGAGAGCGATCAATACGTAGAGCCCGACCACGAGCGCGAGCACGAGCCATAGCCGACGTTTGATCGCATCGAGCTCCGCTGAGAGCTGTGAGTCGTCCATGCTCACGTGTGGTACCGTCCCCCGTCTACGTGGAGGACATGGCCATTGACATAATCGGCATCTGCCGAGGCCAGGAACACCGCTGCCCCGGCAACGTCCTCCGGCTGGCCAAGCCGATTTCGGGGGACCTTTGCAAGGCGGCCTTCCACGTAGTCGGTATCCTCTCTGTCGTCAGCCGTCATCGGAGACTCGATCGTGCCTGGCGCAAGCGCATTCACGCGGACATCGGGCGCCAGTTCGAGCGATTGTTGGTAGGTGAGGGCCGAAACACCCCCCTTCGTGGCGGAGTAGACGTTCCGGTTATCGGTGCCCTCGACGGAGGCGACAGATGACAGGTTGACGATGCAGCCCTCTGACCTGCGGAGGTGTGGCGTCGCTGCTCGAGTCATCTTCAGTACGCCTTTCAAATTGACGTCGATGACCCGATCCAGCTGCTCGTCAGTCGACTCGACAAGCGGTGAGCGGTGGATGACGCCAGCATTGTTCACGAGAATATCGATCCCGCCAAATGCGTCGACCACGGTATCGATCGCCGATTCGACCGACGCCGTATCGGAGACGTCACATTCGATCGCGAGGGATTCAGTCTCCAAGTACGCTGCGACAGCCTCAGCGCCCTCGGCATCAATGTCGAGGAGCGCGACTGACGCCCCCTCGGCTGCGTACCGTTCCGTGATCGCACGACCGATTCCACGCGCGGCGCCCGTGACGACCGCTCGGTCGTCGCTGAGAGCGTCCGTCATCGGATTCAGGTGTGATAGCGTCCGCCATCCACAGCGAGGACGTGTCCGTTCACGTAGTCGGCGTCCGCAGAGGCAAGGTAGACCGCGGCTCCGGCCACGTCTTCGGGCTCGCCAAGCCGATCCTGGGGAACCGGCTCACGCTTTCGCTGCACGTATTCGGGATCTTGTCTGGCTTCAGCGCTGAGCGGTGTTTTGATCGTGCCTGGTGCGATCGCATTCACGCGAACGTCTGGCGCGAGTTCGAGCGATTGCTGAAACGTGAGTGCCGACACCGCGCCTTTCGTTGCTGAATAGACGCTGCGGCGGGGCGTTCCCTCCAACGCTGTGATCGAGGACATATTCACGATACAGCCACCACCATCGCGGAGGTGAGGGGTCGCTGCTCGGGTGAGCTTGAGAACGCCCTTTAAATTGACATCGATGACGCGATCCATCGTCTCGTCGTCGGTGTCGACGAGATCCTTGCGGTGGACGATCCCGGCATTGTTCACGAGAACATCGATCCCACCGAGGGCGTCGACCGTCGCATCGACAGCGGCGTTGACCGAGGCCGTGTCCGAGACGTCACAGTCGATGACGGCAGTTTCGGAGTCGATGCCATCCGAGACATCTTCCGCCCCATCAACATCGACGTCCAGGAGTGCGACCGCTGCTCCTTCCGCACCATACCGTTCGGCGATCGATCGCCCAATACCACTCGCGGCCCCCGTGATGACCGCGCGCTGGCCATCGAGTCTGTCTACCATGGGTACTCCCCGGCTTGCCCCCCGGACAGTTCACTCTACCGTTCAGGCATACGGCCGCTCGTAGCCACTTTTGATGAAGTGTCGCGCGTAGTTTGCGTAGGTCCGGTCAGCGGCATTCTCCGCGTGATGCGCGTACTGCACTGTTCGGTCGGCATCGATTATGAATGTCGCCGCGAACGGAATATCACCGTGACTCTGATTCTCTTCGATGCCGACGTATTCCGCCGAAACCTCGAGCCCTGTATCGGACAGAAGCGGAACGGACAGGTCGAAACGATCCTGCATCTGCCGATTCGCGGGCACGGGGTCGCCCGTCAGGCCCACAACCCTCGTCCCGTGGTGCCGCCAGAGGTCGTATTCGAGCGCGGAGAACGCCTGCAGTTGTTCGGCACAGTACGAACACCACGTCCCGCGATTGAAGAGCAGGACCAGGGTGCCACTGTCGAGCAGGCCGTCGAGCGTGTCGTTACCGCCAGTGGTACTCGGAAGCTCGAATGACGGAGCCGTATCGCCTTCTTCGATCATGACCGGAGGAGGGGCCAGCGGGGGATAGCCCTTTGGTTCACCGACAGGTTTAGGATGACCCTCTGGCTGGGGCTCGCATGGCCAACGAGAAGGAGGTCGTCGCGGTGAAAGCCGACGAACTGAGCGATGATACCGCCCAGACTGAAGGGCTGCCACGACTGGACGGCATCAGTAGCGATACCGCCGACGCGGATCTGGATGGGGCGGCCGACCGGACCACCAGGCATGGACTCTGGCCCACACCACCATGGTGAGGCCGAAACCGCTGGGTATGTCCTAAGCGGGACGTCCCGGGTCTACTGGGGCGAAAACTACCAGGAGTACGTCGAACTCGAGGCAGGTGATATGGTATACATTCCGCCATACCTGCCGCACGTGGAGCGGAATATGAGCGATACCGAGCCCGTCGAATTCGTCACCGCGCGGTCACCCGCGAACATCGTGGTCAATCTCGACGAGGACGTGGACATCTGAGAAAGACCGAAGACCCCGGGGAGTGTGGTATGGTACCATGACCTGCGAATACCTCGAGTACCGCGCGGGGGACGACGACCACGACTTCGACGTCGACCGGGCGTACTGTACCGTAGTGGACAGCTTTGTCCAGCCTATGCGCGCCGATGTCTGCAATGAGCGGTACGGACTTTCGCCAGCAGCACACTGTGAGTTCTACGAGCGCGCAGAGGAATGAGCTACGACGACTACCTTGACGGCAAGCCCGTGATCATCACCGCGGCACTGACAGGCGGCGTCCAAGGCAAGGAAACAGTTCCGGCGATTCCAGAAACCCCCCCAGAAATCGCCGAAGCCGCTGCCGGGGCAGAAGCGGCCGGCGCAAGCATTCTTCACCTCCATGCGCGCCGGCCGAATGGCGAGCGGGCGTTCGCGACGGAGCGGTTCGAGGAAATCGACGCGGCCGTTCGAGACGCCACCGATGATGTGATTATCCAACACTCGACGGGCGGAACGGGCGCGAGCAACGCGGTTCGCGCGCAGCCACTCGAGACAGATCCAGCCCCCGAGATGGCCTCACTCGACATGGGACCGATGAATCGCTACCAGAAGATCACCAGTGAGAACACTCGTGCGTTGGTCGATCAGCTTCATGGCCGGATGCTCGAGCGGGGTATCAAGCCCGAACTCGAGGTATTCAACTCGGGCCACCTGAACGAGTCGTTGCGGATTTGGGATGAACTCGAAGAGCCACCGTACATCAACCTCATCTTTGGGAGTGGCACAACGACGGTTCCCCATCCCCGCAATCTCGTACACATGGTCGAGAACGTCCCGGATGGCGCGGAATTTAACGTAATTGGCTTTGGCCAACACCAGCTCCCGCTGACGACGCAGAGTCTCCTCCTCGGTGGGCACGTCCGGGTTGGCCTCGAGGATAATGCCTACTATCGTGCTGGCGAGCCTGCCGAAAGCAACGCTCAACTCGTCAAACGGGCCGCTCGGATCGCCGAGGAGCTCGGCCGACCGGTTGCATCGACTGAGGAGGCCCGTGACATCCTGGAACTATCGTAGAACAATCCACACTGATCTGTTGGGCGGTCCATCCCTACCCCTAGCGTATCCTGTACTCAGAGGCAGCGGTGGGGTGCCAGCGGGCTTTAAGCCGACGAGGGGCTTCCCGTGTCCCATGACACAGGTAACCGACCAGATCGCTGGCGTCCGTGAGGTCGCACTCGCCGTTCGCGACGCGGACGCCGCCGTTGACACCTTCGAGACGCTATTTGGCCTTGACTTCGATATGGAGTGGTCGATCGAGGAGGACCACATTCACGTCCGAGCGACGGAGATCGCGGGGACGCAGGTTCATTGCCTCGAGCCCACCGCCGACGCCGGCCCAGTGTATTCGTTCCTTGAGGATCGCGGGGAAGGCATCCACCACTTCTGTCTCGAGGTCCGAGACCTTGACGCGCTCAGTGACCACCTGCGCGACCATGGCGCTCGGCTCACCATGGACGAGCCCGCGACCAACAAGGGCCATAAATACAACTTTCTCCATCCGGCCTCGGGCCATGGTGTCCTGATCGAGCTGATCGAACTCGGCGGCGCCTGATCGTAACCGCTAACCACCGGCCCGGCCGAGCGCTGGTCGTGCTTGGCGTCGCCAGTGCGCTTTCCTTTGCCATCCTGATGGGTGCTGCGAGCATCTTCTCACGGCGCGGGATGGAGACCGGGTCGTTTTACGCGCTGCTCGTCACCTCGCTGGCGATCGGTGCCCCAGTATTTCTCGCCGTGACCTTCGCAACAACCGGATTCGCCGCAACGCCGTGGCTTGGACTGGTGTACGCTGGCGCAAGCGCCGTTGTTGGATCCGTGCTCGGTCGGTCGCTGTACTTCATCGGCATCCAGTACCTCGGACCGGGCAAGTCCCTCTCGATCAACTCGACATCGCCGCTCTATGCCGCGCTGCTCGCGTGGGTTGTCCTCGGGGAGCGGCTCACGGTGCTCGTCGTCGGTGGCACGCTCGCGATCGTCGCCGGCATCGTTGTTCTCTCGAAGGATGTCCGCCGGCAGACAGACCAAGCCGACCACTCTGCCTGGGTGGCGCTGTTCCCACTCGTCGCTGCTGTCTTTGCAGCAGCGGCGGTCATCCTCCGGAAGCTGGCACTTACAGCAGGTATCGAGCCGATCGAGGCCGCGGCGGTGAATTTCGTCGTGGCCCTCGTCGTCGTGACGCCACCGCTCGTGACTCCCTGGCGTGAGCGACTCCTCACTGCAGACCGGAGCGCGATCCGGAATTATATTTTCGCGAGCTGTCTGATGACCGGGGCGTTCCTGTTCTACTTTGTGGGACTCGAAATCACTGACGCGAGCATCTTCTTCCCGCTGATCCAGACCCAACCGCTGATGGCCGTGCTCCTCAGTGCCATCTTCCTCCGCGAACTCGAGGTCATCACCCGATGGACTGCGCTCGGGTCTGCCATTATCGTGAGCGGCGCGGCGCTTGTCGTGATCGGATGAGTCCTTGATAGCGATACATGATCCAGATCCACCATGGTGGGCCATGGAACTCGCGTGAATTGGTGTAGTGGGAGGAAACTACTCGTGAGCACCGCGCCACGGGATTCACTATGAACTCGACACGACGGGGGATCCTTGCAGTGCTCGCCAGTGGCGGGATAGCTGGATGCCTAAATGGCGGCGGATCGGATGGTACGACTCCGTCACCGACGACCACCGTCGAGACTCCAACACCAACGCGGGCACCTGACGCGCCGAGTCCAACACCACTGAGTTGCGATCCGAGCGACGTGAACCGGCCGCCTGTCGTTGAGGATGCCAATCTCTCGGGAAAAGGTTACGGCACAAAACCACAGGAACTGAACGCACAATCCGTCGCCGACTATTTGGCTGATTTCGAGACTGCCTACGCATGGAACCGCATCCTCGTGGATCACGGTCCGGTGTCGAGACTCAACATCGACACCACCACACCCTGGACCCCGGAGCGCGATGGAGCAGGGTTTCTGGCATCAAGCCGTATAGAAACCAGTTACACCCCAGAAGACGGTGATGAACCAGTCGAGGCTGCGTATGTGGCGAGCTACTACGTCGCCTCGGGGCCGGTCTATCGTGCGCAGACGGACGCCGACGCTGTCGATCCGCGCTCCCATCCGGATCGTGTGCTCGTGCAGTGCGGCAGTGACGCGAAGGGGTGAAATCCATCTCACCGGAAGCGGCGGAGCTTCCTACAACACTCCTGCTGTCCCAGCGTGTGAATGGATTCACCGCTCCTGATTCCCTCCCGTCGATCGGATGTGGCAGCAATTCGAGAGATCGCCGGTGGAGAGTCGCTCATTCATCGGATGGAAAATTCGCTATTCATGGAAATGAAGCGTCATACCGGGGAATCTCCTGTGAAGCCACACCATATATCTTTGTAAGATTGCAGACATTACAGTGAACCGGTGACCTAACGATCTTATAACCAATTTTCGTTGGTTCACTTCCCGGTTACACTGTCCCCGCGGCCCTCCTCAATCCCCAAATCGCTGATATCGATGGTGAAGTTCCGCCACGTTTTGAGGTGTGTATGCTTCCACTCGCCGTCGACCAACCGATACGCATCTTGCTCCGAGCCTTGAGCGATCTCAGCCCGATCGTCCTGCGTGATAATAACGAGGAAGTTAGACCGTCCGTTGGCTTCCTCACCGTCCACGTCGATCAGCGGATTCATCGCCATGTGCATCGAATTCATGGCTCCAGCCGTCGTATTCCGGCACCATTCCGCATATTCCTCGCGGCCTTCCATGTGGCCAAAACCATCGACGTGGTCGATGACTGCATCTTCGGTAAAGCAGTTTAGGAGGCTCTCAGTGTCGTCCTCGTCGATGGCACGAAGATAGCGGTACTTGAGTTCAGCAATGCGCCATTTGTGCTCTACATCGTTCTGTGGCATGCCCCGGCATTACGTGCCCGCCGGTTAGTTCTATCTGTGGATGTATACCCGACGGCATTGCTGGTAGGTTCCTTCGTTGCTATTCAACATGACGACGAGATCGTGTGAATCGAACTAGATCTCCATAACCCGCGGGGCCAAGGAGACGCGATGTGCGTTCGAGGGGCAGGGATAGGGCGGCAAAGTATGTCCGTTACGCAATTTGGAACATCCACCTGAGCACGACAATGAGAACTCAGTATGGGAGTACCTGGTCCGGCCGCCACACGCGTAAGAGCCTATTCGATCTCGACGAACTTCTTTTCGCGTTCGATCGAATCGATCTGTGAGACGTCCTCGTCGTCGAGATCGAGATCGGGCGCCCGTAGGTTTGCCTCGCAGTGGGCCATCGATGTCGTCATCGGGATCGCTGAGACACCGTCGATCCCGGTTAGCCATGCCAGTGTGACGGTCGCCGGATCCGTGTCATGCTTCTCTGCGATGTCAACGATCGTGGAGTCGTCGAACACCTCGCCACGGGCCAAGGGCGTATACGCTATCAGCGGAAGGCCATGGGCCTGGGCATACTCGACGAGCTCGTCCTGCTGGCAATAGGGATGCATTTCGATCTGATTGGCGGCGATGGAGTGCTCGAGTGTGTCGGCCGCCTCGTCCACCTCGGCCGGCGAAAAGTTGCTCAGCCCAATGTGGTCGATGATGCCGTCCTCGACAAGCTCGTCCATCGCCCCGAGCGTCCCGGTGGGATCGTAGGTCGTTGTCGGGAAGTGCACATATAGGAGGTCGATCGTATCGACGCCGAGCCGTTCACGACTTTCCCTCGCGGTTTCGTGGACATCATCATAGGCGAGGTGATGCTTCTCGACCTTGGTTGCGACGAGGACGTCCTCGCGTGGCACGTCGGCTCGTTTCAAGGCGGATCCGACCTCGTCTTCGTTCTCGTAACTCTGAGCGGTATCGATGTGGCGGTAGCCCATCTCCAGTGCGGCCGCCATGAGATCGACATCATTGAGCCGGTCGGGCCCGCCCGTGCCGAGGCCAATGGGCGGGAAGGTAAGTGTCATAGCATCGGCTTCGATGGGTCTATTAAAAACCATTTGGCAGCGTAACCGAACCATAGTTAAGGTTGAGCCAGTCCGCTTCCCGTTGATGGCGTGGGTCTGGGGGGCAGTGCTTTGGTGGCTCGGAGCGCTAACCGTGTGGGCATTGCTATACGCACATGCCGAGGATGATCCTGCAGAGCCAGATAGTGGGTGAGTAGCTTCGAAAGTCAAGAAGAACTGCCGCTACCGCAAAGGTAGCCCGGCACACAAGTACCAATCAGCTATCGGTCCAATTTTGTCAACTGCGCTTACATTACTCCTCGATGTCGTAGCCCTCCCGAATCACGTCGGCCCCCGCATCGGGGAGCACCGGACCGGAGACGCTTATGGCCGCACCGTACCGATCGAACACTTCAGCGGCGGGGATACCTGGATAGTCGAGGCCACGGAGCTCGCTGTTTCGCTCGCAGGAAACACTGTAGACAACCTCGGCAATGCTCGTGTCGGCAATGCCTTTCGCGCACATCGCGCATGGCTCGGTGCTCGTGACCATGGTTGAGTCGGCAGCGGTCTCTTCGTCGCACTCTTTTGCAACTCTCCTCGCGATCGTCAGCTCTGGGTGCGTGGCCAAATCGCCGGACGATCGTACCTCATTGCGCTCCTCCATGATGATCTCCTCGTCATGTACCAACACGGTCCCATACGGTGCGTCACCGGCATCGACAGCTGTGCGAGCGAGCTCGAACGCGCGCTGCATTGCG
>JBDGPQ010000075.1:17869-42113 GCA_042219595.1 Haloarculaceae archaeon | reverse complement strand
CGAATCTCCCCAAGACGTTGTCCACCTCCTGCCAAATAATATCAATTAAACCAGTAATATTCCCGGATCAGCTCGCCCCACATCTGAGAATACTCGCATTCTTATACCGGTGGAGAAAGTCGAAGATTTCCAGTCACACCTCCAAGACACTTCCACAACGATAAACGGCTGTATCAAGCCCTATACGCTAATATTTCGTCCTATGCACTTCACAAAATACCAGGGATTTATGCGTCCAGATAGGCTTCTGTAGGGTGCCATGATCGGCGAGGATACGAGCTTGACCCCGGCGGAGCGTGAGTACTTAGAGGAACGAATCAGGATCCTCGAGGAGGACGTTTTCGTTGATGATCTCGGCCCTGAGCATATCGAGGCCCTCGACCGGAACGAGGAGTCCGAGGCGGATTGGAGAGAGTATATCTCGCGGATGGCTGAGCATGATTTTCCGGGGATCACCATTCCAGAGGAGTACAACGGTGCCGGAGGAACGTATGTGGAGACAGCGCTGGCTGAACAAGCGATCGGATATACAGGTGCCATCGTCCACGCCTGCCAGCTGTCTGAGACCCAACATGTCGGCCGGACGATGTACGAGCATGGGACCGAACACGTCAAGAACGAATACCTTGCGCCGATGCTCGATGGAGAGTTAATCGTCTCACAGGCCTACACCGAACCATCGAGTGGTACCGATCTCGCTCACGTTGGGACGACCGCGGAGAAAGCGGGCGATGAATGGATTATGAACGGCGAAAAGCGGTTCATCGACTTCGCGAAGTACGGTGATTTCTATTTCACACCCTGTCGGACAAGCGGAACCGACGGCGATCGCGAGGGTGTCTCGATGTTCGTCGTGCCGGCTGATGCCGCTGGCATCGAGATCGTCCAGGATCAGTCCGATTGGCACGGCTTCCGTGGGACGGGCGCCGCATGGATGCGATTCGACAATGTTCATGTGCCGGATACCAATCTCATCGGCGATGAGGGAGCAGCGTGGTCCTACATTACGGACGAGTTGAACCTCGAGCACGTCACCGTCGCGCGGTATTGTCTCGGCGCCAGCGAACGCGCGATCGAAATCGCGGCGAATTACACGATGCATCGGGAAGTGAACGAACGTCCCGTTTCTCGATATCAGGCCGTCAACCATGCAATTGCGGAAATGACCACGAAGCTCGATGCCGGCTACCTACTCAATACACGAGCGGCTCGAATCCTCGACGCGAATGGGCTCTCGGCAGGGCGGATGGAGGGTGCGATGGCAAAATGGTTCGGGAATGATATCGCCTACGAGATAGCTGATACGTGCATCCAGATCATGGGCGGAATCGGGACAACGACATCGTATCCCGTCGAACGCATCCAGCGTGACCTCCGCTCGGGCCGTTTCCTCGGCGGTGCGTCCGAGGTCATGAAGAGCATCGTTCAGCACGACGCGTACGAGCGGCTTGAGGACGACACCTTTGATGGGCGGTACGTGGGGCGGGAGATCGATGGGCTGCCCTGGCTGACTGACGACGGTCGGTCGGTGCCCGCAGACGACGACTAGGTCACTCCTTCGCGGCGAGATCGGCTGCGGCGTCCCATGACGGATCCGTCTCGGGAGCGACGAGTCGTTCCCCATCCACGATGACCCCCTTACCCTCACTCACCTGTCCTACAATAGCCGCTGGCGCGCCACCGGTCTCGAGTGCGGTCACCACCGACCTGGCGTCTTCCTGTTTAACGGTGATCAATAGCGTCCCGCAACTCGTCACTTGCCAGGGATCGACGTTCGCGGCCTGACAAACGGCCGATACACCATCACGAACCGGAACTGATCCCCGATCCAGCTCGAAGCGGACCCCAGCACCGGTGGCCATCTCGATCAGTCCACCGGCAATACCCCCTTCTGTGGCGTCGTGCATCGCGGTAATCTGGCCCGCAGCATGGGCTGCCAGTGCGTCTTCGACAACGTAGATATCTTCGAGACGTTCTCGGGCGGTCGATAATTCCGCCTCATCTAGATCAAGTGCGTGAGGAAATAGGTGAGCGAACAGGCCTGCTACCTCGGCCCCTGGCCCGGTCGAGATTACCAAGGCATCGCCGGGGCGGGCGCCATCAGGCCGGACCACGTCAGTATGCGCCCCAATGCCGATCGCCGTCGCACCCCCCATCCAGGAACTATCGACGCCAGGATAGCGGCCGGGATTCGCCGCGGAGAGACTCACATCGAACGCATTTGCCTGTGCTGCGATCCCCCGCCAAATCGCCGCATGACTTTGCCGATCGTAGTCTGACGGGAGATTCAGCCCTACGGCAAGGTGTTCCGGCGGCACGCCCGAGACGGCAACATCCGCCAGAACGATGTCGGTTGCCAGCCGGGCGCCTCGCTCATGGCCGAGGGCTGCCGGTACCGAGAGCGGGTCCGTCGAACACACGAGCGCTCGGTCGTCTACGGTGAGCACGCCAAAATCGATGCCTGGTGTCGGACCGAGCCGAACGTCCGGCCGGAGGGCCCCACGATTGTTCGCGATCACGTGCTCGAACGTATCCGCATCAATCTTCCCGAGATCGGTCATGGTCGATCGATCACAGTAATGTGGTTCGGATCGATGCCGAGCGACACTGTCCCGGAGGGTGCTTCTTCGGCGGTGACTTTCGCGAGCAGTGATACGCCATTCCAATCACAATGTACCCGATAGGCATCCCCTAAGAACTCTACAGTCTCGACTGTCGCCGAGAGCGAGACCGGTGCTGATTCGTCTATATGGATATCCTCCGGACGGATCGAGATCGTTATTGAGCCAGTTCTTTCGGGTTCGGTCTGGATGGGGATAGCAACATTATTCGGTGGATCCCCCAGGCTGATCGTGGGCGAATCGGTGTCGCTGACATAGCCGTCAAGAAGGTTGTTCTCGCCGACAAAGCCAGCGACGAACCGGGTTGCGGGTTCGCGATAGACCGCTTCTGGCGTCCCCACCTGCTCGATACGCCCATCGCTCATAACGGCTACACGATCGCTGATCGCCAGTGCTTCGGCCTGGTCGTGAGTGACGTACACCGTCGTGATCCCAAGGTCTTGCTGAATCTCGCGGACGACCACGCGGAGTCGCTCGCGCAGTCGGGCGTCCAGTGCCGACAGCGGTTCATCAAGAAGGAGGACGTTGGGGTTGGGCGCGAGAGCTCGAGCGAGGGCGACCCGTTGTCGTTGTCCGCCCGAGAGCTCATCCGGTGCCCGATCCGCCATCTCGGCCATATCCACGAGCTCGAGGAGGTTCGAGACCCGCTCAGCCGTCGATACCCCGTCTGGCGGATCGTGATACCGCAGCCCGTACCCAACGTTTTCGCTGACGCTCATGTGCGGGAACAGCGCATACTCTTGAAACACGACACCGACATTGCGTTGGTCCGGCGGCGCGGTCACGACCGTGCCACCGATTTCGATCGTACCGGTGTCCGGCGTCTCGAAGCCCGCAATCGTCCGCAATAGCGTCGTCTTTCCACAGCCTGAGGGGCCGACGAGCGTGTAGAATTCACCCTCCTTAACGTCGATCGAAATCGACTGGAGTGCCGCGACATCCGCGAAATCCACGGAGACATTCCGAAGCGAGACGCTTGTCATGGGGCCCACCGCCCGCCAAGACGGTCGATGGCGACAAAGCTGATGGCGGTAATCGCGAGCAAGACTGTTCCCATAGCAGTTGCGGGGCCGAGACTCGGGCCGATCGAGCGGTTGCCGATATACCGCTCGAGCGCGACCGGCATTGTGTAGCTATCAACGCCCTCGGCCAGTAAGACCGTCGAATCAAACTCGCCAATCGAGATGGCGAACGCGAAGGCAGCTCCGGCAAGCAGGGCCGCGCCAATGATCGGAAGCTCGACATCGAGCAAGGCGCGCAAGCGACTCGCGCCGAGCGACCGGGCCGTTTCGCGGAAGCGCGCATCAAGCCCGCCAAGCGCGGGTGTCACGTTTCGGGTCACGAAGGGATAGGCTGCAGCGGCGTGCGCAAAGACGATCGCCAGCGGGCCGGCGGCCGTGAGTCGATACCCGAACACTGTCGTCCCGAACACCGCGACCTGGAGGAGCCCGAGACCAACAACGATGCCGCTGACAGCGAGCGGTGCCGACAGGATCGCCTCGGCGAGACGACTTCCCCGACCGCCGCGGCTCGCCACGACCGCGACGACGACACCCATTGGTACCGCAAGCGCCAACGTCCCGGCACCAAATACCAGCGAATTGATGATCGCCGGCAGTGGCTTGGTCGTGCCCACGGCGGCTGCCGTTTGTCGTTCGAGAAGGAACTGGTAATAGGCGGTCGTGAAGTGACCATCTGCCGTTAATACGCTCTCGAGGACGAGGCTCAGTATCGGTCCGAGGAACAGTATCGCCGCGACGGCGCCATACGCTAAGATCGCCAAGCGAACTGGGCTCCGGAGCGTGGCCCAGCCGATGGTGAGGGATCGCCGATCCAATCCCCGCGCCGCTCTGCCGCCCATGCGTTGGCGTGCTTCATACCGTAAATATACGTATGTCAATCCGAGCGAAAGCACCGTCTCGAGTGTGGCTAAGGTTGCCGCTTCCTGCAGATCCAGGGCCTGAACGCGGTCGAATACCCAGACTTCGACGGTGGCCAGCTGGAGACCGCCGAGCTTCAGAACGATCGGGAACGACATGAACGTGAAAATGAACGTAAGAAGCGCTGCAGAGAGCAATGCTGGCTTGATCCGTGGCAAGACAACGTCCCTGAACGCTTCCATCCGTGACGCCCCCATCGACCGTGCGGACTCGACCTGGCGGCGATCGACGGACTCCCAGGCAGCTGTGACCATCCTGACGACGAGCGGCGCGTTATAGAACGCGTGCGCAAGCACGATGGCCTCCAAACTGAACAAGATCTCGATCGGGCCGAGCCCGAACGTTCGCAAAATGTCATTGAGGACTCCGGTGCGCCCGAACATTGCGACGAACCCGACGGCAACCATTATCGCGGGCAGGACGAACGGCAGGATGGTTAACGAGCGGAGCGTTCGCCGGCCCCGGAACTCGTAGCGTGCAAGAATATACGCTCCTGGGAGGCCGAGAACGACGCTCGCAATGACCGAGAGCGCGGCTTGATAGGCGGTGAAGCCGAAAAGCCCGAATGAAATACCCGGGAAACCTGCACGGATCCAGCTCCCGACATTAGCCGGAACGGATAACGGATCAACGAAAAGGCCGTGGGCGGCCCCGGTATAGAAGGGATCCGAGAGCACGGCGATCAGCGGGGCAACGGTCAATCCGCCGGCACCCATCACTGCGCCAGCCAGCACGCTCACGACCGGGTAGTAGAACACGACCACGAGAACGACGACCGTAGCGACAAGACCAGTGGGCAGGGCGAGGCGCTCCGGCCGGAGAGCCATAGTCAGCGCTGGGCGACTTGTCGGGCCCAGGCGTTGATCCACGACTCGACGTTGCCCTGGAGACGGTCATAGGTAAACGTCACCGCCTCGGGAGGTTCGTACGCATACTTCGAGAATTCCTCGCCGGGATCAGCATCGGTCACAGCGGGGAATTGGACGTTTCGAACCGCGATTTCGGCTTGATGGGCCGGCTGGAGGATGAAATCCATGAATCGTAGACCGAGCTCGGCGTGGTCGGTATCGGCGAATCGTGCCATCGTCTCGGGATTAGCGTACCCCTGATTTTCGATGAAGCCGATCTGATGCCGTGCCATATCTACATCGGAGCCGTGATAGTAGACCTGATCTGTTGAATATGAGACAACCATTGGCGCTTCTTCGTTGAGATATGCGTTGTAAGCCGGTTGCCAGTCGTCGAGGATCCGGACGTCGTTGTCAAGCAGACCGTCCCAGTAGTCGAGGTATCCGTCTTCCCCCTTCGCATCGATCGTCCAGAGCAAGAACGCTCGACCGGGATCGGATTGCTGTGCGTTTTGGGTGATGAGTGCACCCTCGTAGGCAGGCTGAAGGAGATCGTCGAACGTCGCCGGTGGATCGATCACGCTCTCATCATAGACAAGGCAAATATACCCTGTATCGTAGGGGACGGCCCGACCTTCGGGATCAATGCTCAGCTCAGGATTGATCGCATCGGCACGGTCGAGAGCCGAGAAGGATTCCAGGAACAGGGATTCATCGAGTGCAGAATCCGCGCGAACGAGTTCACCAGTATTCAAGCCAATGTAGAGGTCCGCATCGATCTGCGCATCCTGCTGACGCCGCTGGATGTACCTGTTTATACCGTTTTCCGGTGTCGTGAATTCGACGGTCACCGCTGGGTATTCGGACTCGAATGCCGATTTCAGGTAATTCCCAGCCGTTCCCTCGCCAGTAAATGAGTCATACGTTGCGACGGTAAGTGTCCCGCTTGGGGGCGGGTTCGTCGTCGTTGTGGTCCCGGACGGCGTCGACTCATTGCCTGTGGACCCTCCATCGTTCGGGGTCGGACTCGTGTCATCTGCTGGCGAAGCGCTACACCCGGCAAGTGCGACAACAGAGCCTGCCGCCGCAGTCTCGATGAATTCACGACGATCCATTACTCGGTTGTTACACCCGGTGGTAATAAGCGGCTCGACCCTCGCCGGTGCGGGAGCACGGGCTGCGCTCTTGAACTAGCATCCACACATGGCGCGCTCCCTCGACAATTTTGTCTTGGAGTGGTTAGCTGGATGATCGTGACCTAGTAATAATCCCACTCATCATCGTCATCTCCGCGCGTTACCCCGTCGGTTTCCTCATCCTCGTCCGGCCAGTCGACGCCACCCCCGCGCAGTTGCTTGTACCCATACGCCCCAAGCGCGACAAGCATGAGAACGAGCAGTCCTGTACCGGCGATAGCCGCGGCTTGCCCGACCGACTCGAGCAACCCACCGCCAAGGGCAAGGGGCGCTCCAGTGTACATGGTTGGGCCTGTCACCGGACACTCAAGTGTCGTTCGCCGATCACCTCGTTCAGGAACGCACTTCTGTTGCGACACTGTGTTCTCCGTGGACCCACGTCCGTGTCGGTCCGCCGATTCCGACAGCCGCGATCAGGACCCATACCACTAACCCGCCAAGAAACGGGAGGAAAAGCCAGCCAACGCCACTGAGCGCTGCCCCCAGCGCCAGCCCGTGCATTGGATCTGAATCGCCATAGATGTCGAGTATCAGGCGGCCGACGACCACATACCCCAGGCTGCTGAGGAACAGTGTCCCGACGACCGGGATTGCCACGACGACGAGCCCCAATGGCGACCCAACGGCCCCTACTCTCGAAAGGATGTCGAGCCCATAGAATGTGAGGAATAGGACGAATGCGTACGCAAGCAGACCATAGACGACGGCGATCCCCGGCCGGTCCAGCGTATCTCCAACGGCGCGATCGAGGAAGGGTTCGTATCGGGAGATAAGGACCCAGCCAATCAGCGCCACGGCGAGGACCGAAACGATCGCTCGAACCACGCCGGGCACTTCGACCAACGTCGCCGGACTGATCGTTTGTGCGCTGACTGGCGCCGGCACCACGCTGATACCGGCCACGACGGCCGGGCCGGCGATGTATCGGCCGTCGAAGCCAGCGACCATGCACCGAGATCGGGCCGGCTTCGGGAAAAGCTAACGACGACAGCACAGACAGCCTGCCAGATCCAGCGGATAATGACCCGGACGGTGCGGTGTCATGGCACCTCACAAGCGTGTGCTTTGCTCCTACACTCAGCACCAACCAGTCGATGAAAAGGGGCTACGCGGATATCATGCGTCCATAAACACGAACGAGCGCACAACGGCCATTGGTTGGGCTGATGTCGGTGCTGCCCCACGGTGGTCGTCTCGTGATGTGCCGCGGGCAGATGGCACGACCGACACATCAGAAGGAGACCGAGTGGCGTTCCACTCGAGACGGTTCAGACTGTTGGATCTTGGCGAGGAGCGACAGCAACTGAAATGTCATTGAACGGTGAGCCCGCTCCGTAGGATATCCTTCGGAATGAGTCCACAGCTTCGGGCGGACGAGAGGTTTATTCGCCTCACTCACAAACATCTCATAGTGAGTGGGTTCGGATCCCGAGTCAGTGCGGTCGTAAAACGGGCCGTTGAGCTGGTGGTAGCACCACTCCGTAGAGGTGAGGGACCCAATAAATTCGACCTCTCGAGCGCTGAAACCGCAACGACGACCTATAACCGCTCGGTGGGGTGGGGAAATCGTCCGCCAGCGACACTCGAATGCCCCCGATGCGAGAGTGACATTCGGCAAGCTCGGGCTCACGACGCGATCGACTGTCCGCGCTGCGTCGCCAATTACGACTATGAAGAGTTCGGTGAGCTCACACTCCAGCATCTCGAATGTCCAGTCTGTCGCGCACGGATGATGCACGGCCAACGCCACCCTGAACGCTTCGACATTCCGGAGTGGGCGACGTGTAACAATTGCAGGTATCACTGGGAATTCCAGCACTCGTATTCGTAGAGATCATCGAGCGGCAATCACGTGGAGAAGTCGGCTCGAGATACACATTGGCAAGTAAGCTCGTTTCGATGGGATGGAGTGGGAAACGGTGGGCATCCCGAACGCAATCATCGATTCCAGAAATCGGTTGGATCGAGACTGGCGGGAGCAGCCTCCTGAAGGCAGTCCCACCGATTGGACGCGTCGTCCGGTACAACAGGCTTCTGCTTTGTCAGGGTGCCGCCGTCGCGCCAGATTCAGATGGTGTTCGAGTCACGAACGTGACACGACACCGATACATCGCCGATGATCCCCAGCAATCGGCTGGGCCACGGCCATGCCCGCAATAGCGCTCCCATCGGTGTACCTGGTAATCCTCGGCGGCGGACCCAGTGGCCCCATCGCTCTATCAGGGAAACCTATTCGGCATCCCGCGCCGCCAGTCTGAGCATGGCCGACTTCATATCCACGGCGCTCCTTGTTCTCGTCCTCGCTCTTTTCGGCATCGCTTTGTACGCATTAGCTATTGGGAGATTGACGGTTGCAGGGCTGAGTTTTCTGAGCGCCAGCGTAACGATCTATCTCCGGGAGACACGGCTACAGGACAAATCCTGATTCGGCCGTCCACCGCCGGATAGCCGCCAGCGTCAGGTCATTCAGTGGCCGTCTGGCGTGTCGTGATCACTGGCACAGGCGAAGTCCGGACGACCTTGTCCGAGGTCCCTCCGAGGACTGCCCGGAACCGTCCTTGATAGGCGCTACCGATGACGATCGCATCCACGCCCTCCTCCTCTGCGTACTCGACGATCTCCTCGCCTGGGGATCCTGTTCGAATTGCTGTGGTGCAATCGAGATCTGCATCTGCAGCCATCTCGCATAGCTCCGCGGTGATCTCCTCGCCATAGTCCCGGTACTCTTGGCGCATTTCCTCTTCATCATCCCACACGTGGACCGTCCGTGGCGCCCCTGGAAGATCGATCACGTACAATGCATGAACGCTGGCACCGAGTGCAGCCGCAAGCTCGATACCGTGTTCGGCACCGCGACGGGCTTCATCACTACCGTCGAAGGGAATCAGGATCGTGTTGTACATCTGGCATGCCGTACTCTTGTCGGTTTCAAATAACTTTGGGAGTGGGCGGGTTTGACTCCCTCGCCACACAAAGGTAGCAGGGCAAATCACCCCGTAGATCCGTGGAGACCACCGATATCAACTCTCCACGGTCTACAATTTGGTATCGTGGAATTGGAATCGAAACTCGTCTCCTCGAATTTCCGAGTAGTTGTGGTCGGTTATTCCCTCGATTACTGGTCCTCGAAGCCGTCACCTTGGACCGACCGCCCAAGCATCCGACCGCCGATGACGGTCGGGCTAATGACTTCGTCCGCGCCGACACCCTCCAGCTTGTCGACGTGTTTCCGGTCTGTCGCGGCCGCAACGATCCGGATCTCAGGATTCTCCTGTCTGGCCGCGAGCACGGCCAGAACGTCTTCGGCATCATCGTCAGTTGCCACGACAACGCCAGCTGCGTCGTCGATCCGGGCGTCCCGGAGTGATTCCCGATCCGTTGGATCCGCTGTGAGGACGTTCAGTCCATCCTCACGGAGCCCCGACGCGGCCTCGGTGTTGTCTGTGACGACCACCACATCGGACGTCTCATCGAGTTCATCGAGTAACGGTCCGGTAAGTTCGCCATGGCCGAGAACCACGACGTGGTCCTCGAGAAGCGTGAGTTCTGATGCGTTCATGTTACCAAAAGCGCTCGAGATTCGTGATTCAATCGCTGGAATCAGCAACGATCCCGAGGCGATGGTGAAAGTGCCGGTTCCGAGCACTATGACTGACAGCGCAAACAACTTTGTCAGCTGCGTGGTCGGGGTTGCATCCCCGTATCCGACGGTGGTGCCGGTGACGATGATATAGTATAGGGCATCAGTCAGTGTCTCTATACCAGTAAATTCAGCACGAAGTGCGAACGCGCCGACCGTCCCGTACACCTGAGCACCCACGAATGCGGTCAGCGCAGCGGTCTGGAATGCCGAAAGGTCGACCGACCGGTCGAACTGCTCTCTATTGATTAGCACCAGCGGAAACGCGAGGATCGTGAGCAGGAGGAGCGGGAGGTCCGTTGCTTCGGCCGTGAATAGCGGCAGGAGCGCCACGAGTGGGAGGACCACCAACACGGCATACCAAGCGAGTCGAAGTCGGCGTTTCAATCCGACTGCCAGCCCGGCCAAAAGGAAGGCAAAGAAGACGCCATACAGGCGGACGAGATTGCTCGCTCCTGGGAAGAACCGGCCGAGTGGCCCATCTAGCACGATCCGTGACTGGCTCAGATCCGAGAGACCAGTAACAAAGGACGCCACGGCGACCGCGCCGAGGAGAACAATAGTGGCTCGTGCTCCGGAGACCGCTGGCCAGTTGACCAACCGAATCGGCTCTGCATGAGTAAAGAATCGCTCGAGTGCCCCGTCCGTGTCCTCGCGTGCGTCGCCCGCCACCTACGCGGTTACGATGGTTCGCGGTAAAAACGTGTGCCGCGTCGGGATGCATCTCGACCCCGCCTGACCACTATGAACGATTTACGCATCGACACCGCCGTGAACCACGGTCGTGGCTTCCGAGTTGGGTACCTGAACCGCACAGGAATCCACTCCACAGCAATCGACTCCCGTGCTTTTCACCGAATTCCTGCTAGATGGACGATTGTCCACTCCTCGAGTGGCGAGTGACTGGCACATCACCGGACGACACCCCTAAGGTTTGGGCCCCGGAACCGGTGCCCATGGCTACCGTGGGGGACGGCCCCGTCGAGCGCCTCCTCAGGAAGATCTTACTTCCGATCTGTGTGGCCTCGGGTATCCTCGTCATCTCCGGCTTTTTCTTCCCGTGGTTTGTCGGGACGATCGTTTCCGGCCAGGGCTGGCTCGTGCTCTCGCTCTTGTTCTTCGGTGCCGGCCTCTCGTATCTGGCACTGCTGCCAGTGGACATACCCAAGGAGGGCGATACGACCAGAGGCCAAACCGTTCGATCCCTACTCCGCCTCCGACATGGTCGCTTCCGTCGTGTCTTCGGTCCGTTCCTCGCGCGCCTTGATCCAGTCACGTTCGGTATTCAGGTGGTCGTGCTCTGTGCCGTTCTACTTCTGCGACTTGGAAGTCCTGGGACCACGGAGACGGCGATTTCTACACTCAAAGGCGTGATGCTCGGAGATTTGGGGTGGATATATCTCGGCGCTACCCTGCTTGCGGTTGTGTTCTGTGCGGTGCTTCTCCTCGGGCCGTGGGGCTCTATCCGTCTCGGCGGGCCAGATGCTGAGCCAACCTATACCTATCCGACATATTTCACGTTATTTTTCACAGCGGGCATCGCTGCCGGAATCGTTTTCTGGGGCCCTGCAGAGGCCATCTTCCACTACGATTCACCACCGCCGTACTTCGATGCCCCGCCTCGTTCGGGGGCCGCCGTTGTCGATGCGCTGACGTACGCGCTGTTTCATTGGGGGATCTCAGCGTGGGCGCCATACCTCGTGATTGGCCTTCCCATAGCCTATTTCGTCTATCAGCGAGGCGCCCCGCTCCGAGTGTCGACGATTTTGGCGCCGATCGTCGGCGTTGACGGTCTTGACTCACCTGCCGGTCGAGTCGTGGATATTCTCGCCATTTTCGCGACGATCGGTGGTGTTGGGACGTCGATTGCGTTCGTCAGTCGGCAATTCCTAACGGGTATTGACTACCAATGGGGCGTGACGTATGGCGTCCTCGGACCGGTGCTCCTCGTTGCCGGACTCACGATCATTTTCGTGATCATGGCTGAGTCTGGCGTACATCGGGGAATCCGGCGCGTTGCTGGCGTCACGCTCGCCCTGTTTGCCATGTTCCTGGTGCTGATATTTGCCATCGGACCGCGGACATTCGTCCTCGAGCGGGGTGGGGCAGCACTGGGCCAGTACGTCGTGCACTTCCTTCCAATGAGTATTTTCTCGGCCGGTCAGTGGGTTGCCGACTGGACGATCTGGAACTGGTCCTGGTGGTTTTCGTGGGCGCCATTCGCTGGTTTGTTTCTGGCCGCGCTCTCGAAAGGCCGCACCGTTCGAACGGTCGTCCTCACTGCCGTGGGTGCGACATCGGTGGCGACGATGGTCTGGTTTCTCGTGATCGGGGGCACGACGCTCGGACTCCAGCACTCCGGTGGCGCGGACATTCTCGCCGTCATGGGGCAGTTCGAGAGTCCCCAAGCGGTCGTGGGCTTCCCCATGTTTGCGCCCTTGCCGATGAGTCAACTCCTGATGTTCTTATTCCTCGCACTCATCGTGGTGTTCATCACCACATCAGCGGCCGTCTCGACGGTCGCTGTCGCCATTCTGGCGACGAGACGGGAGCACGTTCCGACGACGGGCAGTATTCTGTTCTGGGGGATATTCCAGGGTGTCGTTGCGACAGCCGTGCTGGCCCTCGGCGGCGGGCAATCTCTCCAGGATGTTGCCGTGCTCACCGGTGGCCCATTTGCCGTGCTTGCGATTGTCGCAATGGCCGGGCTATCGGTAACCTTCTATCGGCATGAACCCGGACATCAATCGCTTCCGGGGCTTGTTAGGGGCGCGCTCGAGGCACGAGATATCACGCTCCTTCCTGAGCGGCCAGATCTCCGTGAGGACGAGCAGGAGTAACTTCAGAATAGCCCGTGAATCGTTCCGTCGGGATCGATATCCATATTTGCTGCCGCGGGCTCGGCGGGGAGACCCGGCAATGTAAGGACATCTCCAGTTAGTGCAACGAGAAAGCCGGCACCGGCCGAGGGGTATACCTCCTTGACTTCCAGTGTCCAGTCCGACGGCGCCCCCTTTAGGCTCGGATCATCACTTAGCGAGTGAAACGTCTTCGACATACATACTGGCACATCACCGAAACCGAGACTCTCCATTCGCTCGATATCGTCGATAGCATCGCCGTGATAATTGACGCCATCAGCTCCGTAGATCTCCGTTGCAACAGCTTCGATCTTGGCTTCGATGGAGTCGTCCAGATCATAGAGCGGCTCAAACGAGGAGTCCGTCGCGGCTGCGTCGGCGAGTGCGTGCGCGAGATCCGCTCCCCCTTCACCACCATCGCTGAAGACATTGGATTCCGCAGCTGCGATGCCGAGATCTGTTTCACAATGCTCGAGCACGGCGTCGATCTCGGCATCAGTATCATCCGGGAACCGATTGACGGCGACCACAACTGGGACACCGAATTTCCGAAGGTTCTCGACGTGTTTATCAAGGTTCTCGAATCCTCGGCGGACAGCTGCAACGTCCTCTCCTTCGAGTTCATCCAAGTCCGGCGGCCACATGTTCTGACCGTGGTATTTGAGCGCCCGGACCGACGCGACAAGAGTGACCGCGTCGGGGGCCATATCACCGAACCGGCAGACGATGTTCATGAACTTCTCAGCTCCGAGATCTGACCCGAAGCCGGCCTCTGTAATGACATAATCACCGAGATGCCGGGCGACATCGTCCGCAATAAGGGAATTGGTGCCGTGGGCGATATTCGCGAACGGGCCGCCATGGACCAGCGCCGGTGTACCTTCCGTTGTCTGGACCACGTTCGGCTTCAGGGCATCACGGAGGAGGATCGAGACAGCACCAGTGGCGTCGATATCATCGACGGTGATGGGATTCCCGTCGGAGTCATAGGCGACGATGATCCGTGCAACTCGTTCTTTGAGATCCGCGATGGAATCAGCGAGACACAAAACAGCCATTAGTTCGGAGGCGGCCGTGAGAATGAAGCCATCCTCACGGGGGACGCCGGTCACATCGCCGCCCAAGCCGATCACGGTTTGCCTGAGCACCCGATCGTTCATGTCGATAGCACGAGGCCAATTGACCCAATTGACGGCCACATCGAGATCGTTGCCCTGTTTGATGTGGTTGTCGAGCATGGTCGAGATGAGGTTGTGAGCGGCCGTCAGGGCGTGCAGATCACCCGTGAAATGGAGATTGATGTCCTCCATCGGAAGCACCTGTGAATACCCGCCGCCAGCGGCCCCGCCCTTCACCCCAAAGACCGGACCCAATGATGGTTCCCGGATCGCCACGAGAGCATCTTTGCCGATGTGGTTGAAGGCTTGGCCGAGACCAACAGTCGTGACGGTTTTGCCCTCGCCCATCGGGGTGGGTGTCATTCCAGTCACAAGGATGAGATTGGCATCAGCCGCTCCGCTCTCCCGGATCCGCTGAACCGCGTCGAGTTTGATCTTTGCTTTGTACTCGCCGTTGAGCTCGAGGTCACTCCGTTCGAGACCGTACGGGGCGACGACGTCCGCAATGTGTTCCTTCTCTGCTGCTTGTGCGATTTCGTAGTCCGTCGGGAAATCCGGCTCGGATTCTTCGATGGAAGTCATGCCTGCTCGGTTTTCCCGACCCAGCCTTGAATGTTCTCAATCCTATAATACAGTGAATACGACGTGTTTGCACGGTGCGGTGATATCGACAGAGACCATGGCTACATAACGGCCGCACCGGCAGCGCGGCTTAAAACATTTGCAAAATTATATATTGTGCTTCGAGGGTCCCGACCCCCGCCGCCTTTGGGGTGGCGAGCAGACGGCGACCTATGGAGTATCACGAGGCGATCAACCGCTTGGAAGGTCTTCGACGGCTCCGGCCAAAGTTGGGGACTGCTGCGACGGCCGACATGCTCGATCGTCTCGGGAATCCGGAAGCGGAACTAACGACAATCCAGGTTGCTGGGTCTAACGGCAAAGGAAGCACCGCACGGATTCTAACGTCGATTCTGGGTGTCAGTGGGCACGCTGTTGGGCTCTACACGTCTCCCGATCTCAACGATTTGCGGGAGCGGATTCACGTCGGCGGCCGGCCGATTCCCAAGGCGACTGTCTGCGAGTTCGTCGAACGAATGGAGCCCTATTTGGTAGACAAGGCGGTGGATGGGGAGGCACCGACGTTCTTTGAGGTGCTTACCGTGCTCGCTCTCTGGCACTTCGACCGCGCCGATGTTGACATAGCGGTGCTCGAGGTCGGCATCGGCGGCCGATATGATGCGACCAGCGTCGTCGAACCGACCGCATCTGCGGTCACAACGGTCTGTCTCGAACACACTGACATCATCGGCTCGACCGTCGAAGAGATTGCTGCTGACAAGGCGACTGTCGCACCGCCGAATCGACCGCTTGTCACTGGGACTACAGGCCGAGCGCTTGCGACCATCCGGGACGCAACCGACGTTATTACGGTCGGAGCCGGCGCGCCGGATGGCGGTCACCCGAATCTCGTTGCGGACTCGCCTGGATCGCGGAGAGGATCGGACGTGCGTGCTGTGGAAACCGGAATGATCTCTCAGTCGCAGTCGAAGCTCGAATTGACAGGGCCGGACTGGCGCGTCGAGACCGAATCACCTCTCCTGGGTGCCCATCAGGCCAAAAATGCTGGAATTGCGGCGACCCTTGCACGACAGGTTGCCGATACCGAGACGAACGCGATCGCCGCAGGGATCCGATCCGCAAACTGGCCGGGGCGGTTTGAGGTGGTGGAGACTGGACCACTCGTCGTCCTCGACGGTGCACACAATCCGGCAGCATGTCGGACGGTTTCAACGCTCCTTGAGCGGTTTGAGTATCGCGATCTCGCCCTGGTCTTTGGCGCGATGCGCGAGAAAGATCACCGTGAGATGGTGGCTGCACTACCGTCGGCAGACCGGGTATATACTGCCGCACCCACCGTTAGCAGAGCTGAGAACGCTCAAACGCTGGCTGCGGTCGTCAAGCGGTCTTCGGATGCCGAGCGTCGCGCATGTCAGAGCATTTCCGGGGCGCTTGAACGCGCGCTTTCATCGAGTGAGCACCAGGATTGCGTGCTCGTCACAGGATCTCTGTATGCCGTCAGTGAGGCACGCGATCGGTGGACACGCCGGATCGTTCCTGCCCATCGGGCTGCTCAAACACGGCCGGCAGCGTTGTTTGAGGGAGCGAACCTGCCTCCGGAGGAGGCAAACAGGTTTTTGGACAACCTCGGCAGTCGGACCATCCGGCTTCATGCACGACGGCCGGTCGCGATCAACCTCCGCGAACAAATGCGGGCCATTGGTGGTGCAGCGGCGGTCTCAGGCATTGAAGCGGACGATCGACACGTTCGCCTCCTGCTCTCCGGCACCCGAGCGGACTTTCGCAACTTCATCGAGAGGCTTCGGACGTACGATGCTCAATATGCACCGCTTGTCCGTGACCTCGAGACCGCTTTCGAAACTGATCGAGCAAGGGATTCTGGACCGCTGGATGTCCGCATCGTTGGCCACATCGGCCTTCAGAAGGACCCAGCCGGTGATGGACATACCATCGCTCCGGGTGCTGTACAGAGAAAAGTGGAAACGTTCGCCGAGGCCGGTATCGATACGATTCAGATCGATGTGACTCCGCGCCAGAAACCCACGGATTCGGTGGCATCGACAGTGGAAAGTCAGCTGGTCGTCTCGATCCTTGACGACCTCTCCGATGTCGGAGCAGAGATCGGTCTCACGACATCGAGCCCATCGCTTGCTGATGCTGCGATAGAAGCTGGAGCGGTCAGAATTGTCGATCCCGACGGTCTCGCGGACGTGTCGATGCGGCGCCTCGTCGCTGAGAGTGGGGTGACTGCAGTCATAGGATCTGGGACACGATTGCCTGGTCGAGCGACTGGTGCGGTGGAGGACACGCTCGATATGCTGATGGAACGGATTCTGCTTGCAGACCGGGCTGGGATCGACCGATCGCAACTCGTAATCCGATCCGGAGTCCCAGGCAGCGCCTCGCTTGATCGCCTCCCGGAGTTGAAAGCCCTTGATACGCGGATTTGCGTCGACTTGAGGCAGTGGGACGATCCTCAGGGCGACACCGCCGAGCTCACAACGCCCATGCGCGCAGCCCTCGCGGCTGATCGAGGCGCCGATGAAGTCGCGGTTTCACACGGCTCTTCCGACAAATGGGAGCTCGGTGCGCTCAGTAAGGGACCGAAGTGGAATGGGTCAGTCCCAAGCAAACAGGAACCGTCCGGCGATTGATGATTTGTGGAGTCGGCAGAGATCGGCGCCATCTCGGTCGAAGCCGGTCGTCGGCATAAACGGGGGATACTGGCGGCAAAAGCCGTGAATACGGCCATTTAGTCCAATGATGACGCAAACGCCGTGCCCCTACTCGCGGACTCATCGTATAACGATTCTATGGCGAAGGCCGTCTTTTAATACCGAGCGAGGAGTTTCCATGAGCCGGACATGAACCGAGCAGGCACCCCGGCGCTGGCCGGCGCGGCCGACCGATCAGTACGGCAGTGGATCTTGACGCCGCGATGAGTTCGAGTGACTTCCCGGCGGCCGCCGAGACTGTCATCATCGGCGCCGGCATTGTCGGCAATAGTCTCGCATATCACCTAACGAAGCTTGGACGGGACGACGTCCTGATGATCGACAAGGGCCCGCTTCCCGATCCGGGCGGGTCGACAGGGCATGCTTCGAACTTTCTGATGCCCGTCGAGCATTCGAAGGAGATGACCCACCTCACCCGACGGAGCATCGAGCAGTACAAAGACATGGACACGTTCACCGAGAGCGGCGGGATCGAGGTGGCCCGTACCGACGAGCGTGTGGAGGAGCTCAAACGCCGGATGCAATCAGCGAAAGCCTTCGGCGAACCGGCGAGCATGCTGACGCCCGAGGAGGTGGAAGAACTCGTCCCGTATATCAATACGGACCTCATCAAAGCCGGGTTCTACAGCGAGGGGGCCGGCACATGTGATCCGCTTCGGGCCGGCGAAGTGATGCGAGCTCGTGCGGATGCGGAATCCGATGGAGGCCTCACCCTCGCGCCGAATACGGAAGTTCTCGACCTTCATGTGGAAGACGGTACGATCGCGGCAGTCGAGACGGACAGCGGAACGGTGGAAGCCGACGAAGTCGTCATCGCCGCTGGACTGTGGAGTCCAAAGATCGCACAGATGGCGGGTGTCGAGATCCCGCTCACGCCGGCAGTCCATCAGATGATTAGCGTCGGCCCGATCGAGTTCTTTGAGCAATTCGAGGGCGAAATCAATCATCCTGTCGTTCGCGACATGGACACCCAGATGTACGAACGCCCCAGCGGGAACGATATGGAAGTGGGCTCCTATCAGCACCGCCCGATCCTCTGGGACGTGGAGGATGTGCCTTCGATCGACGAGGCGCCACTATCGCCCACGCAGCCCCCACTCACCGACGATGCCTTCGAGAAGTCGATGCAGGACGCTCTCGACTTAATGCCCGAGGTGCTCGACGATCCCGAAGCAGGCATCCGTCATGAGATCGACGGACTACTTTCGGAGGCACCCGATGGAACGCCGCTGCTCGGTTCGCTGCAGGACGTCGAGGGCCTCTGGTCATGTGCGGCGGTTTGGATCAAAGAGGCTCCAGCCATCGGCGAAGCCGTGGCCCAACAGATGGTCCGCGGATGGTCCGATATCGACATTCACGAATCGAACGTCAATCGCTTCTACGAGTACGGTACGCCGCGGAAGTGGGTGAAAGCACGGGCCAACGAGCTCTATCAAGAGATCTATGGTATTATTCACCCGAACGAACAATGGCAGTCAGGCCGTCCACTCCGGAAGAGTGCGTTCTATCCGCAGCAGGATGACCTCGATGCTCGGTGGTTCGAGACCGCGGGATGGGAGCGCCCCCAATGGTTTGAGTCGAACCGCGATCTGTTGACGGAGTACAATAGCGAACTCGCCGGCCTGATGCGGCCAAACGAATGGGACTCCCGCTGGTGGTCACCAATCATTCTCGCTGAGCATCTGCATATGCGAGATAATGTCGCCTTGGTCGGGGATATGGGCTTCTCGATCTTTGATCTCGTCGGACCTGGTGCCACCGACTACGCCGAACAAATGGCCGTTGGCCGGATGGATGTCGATGTCGGTCGGTCGGTCTACACGCCTATCCTTGCTGAGAACGGTGGGTTCGTCTCCGACCTCACCATTGCCCGTGTTGCGGAGGACCGGTATCGCGTTATCACTGGTGGCGCGATGGGCGGCCCCGACAAAGCCTGGTTCCGGAGCCACCTTCCCGATGATGGCTCCGTTCATATCGACGATCAGACCTCCGCGCTCTGCACGCTTGGCGTCTGGGGTCCCGATGCCCGCAACGTCCTTTCGTCGGTCGTAGAGGAAGACGTCTCCCACGAAGGCTTCCCGCCGTACACGGCCAAGGAGCTCACCGTCGGTGATGTCCCGGTTTGGGCGCTCCGTATCTCGTACGTGGGCGAGCGCGGGTGGGAACTCTATGCCCCGATGGATCGCGGCGGTCGGCTTTGGGACACCCTATGGGAGGCCGGCCAGGAGTACGATGTCAGACCGGTTGGCATGGGTGTCTATGGGACCACCGGCCGGATGGAAAAGGGCTATCGGTTGTATGGTCACGAGCTGGAACTTGATTACAACCCTGCCGAAGCCGGGCTCACTTTCCACGGAGTCAAGGACGCCGATTTCAATGGGAAGGAGGCGTACGCAGCGGCGATCGAGGAGGAGAATACCGCGACACTGTGTACACTCTCGGTCGACGACCACCTATCGTCGACAGGCGAACGTCGCTTCATGCTGGGCAACGAGCCGATCCTTGACGAGTCCGGCGAAGTACTCGTCGATGAGGAGGGTCGCGAGTCGTACGTTACCAGCGCCGGAACGGGCCCAACTGTCGGCAAACATCTGCTTATGGCATATATTCCGGCCGATCATGCAGAGGAGGGCAACTCCCTCCAAGTCGAGTACATGGGCGACACGTACCCGGTCACGATCGAGGTCGTTGGCAGCCGGCCGCTGTTCGACCCGGACAACGAGCGCATCCGGAGTTAGCTTCGCCAAATAACCCGCCCACATTCACACACAATGGACGTACTGGCTTGCATCAAGCGCGTTCCTGACACGGGCGCGACGATTGTATTGACCGAAGATGGTCAGGATATCGATACCAGCAACCTCGGGTTCACGATGAGCCCCCACGAGGAGTGTGCCATCGAGGAGGCCATTAGCCTGACCGAAACGCATGGTGGCACATCACGGGTGCTGACACTCGGGCCCGAGGAGGCGACAGAACAGCTCCGCACCGGCCTCGCTATGGGTGCCGACGAGGCAACGCTCCTGGAGACCGACGGTGGGGAGTGGTCGCCGCGGGAAACAGCCGCCGCCATCGCTGATGCCGTGAGTGATGATGGAGCACTCGACCATGACATTCTGTTATTCGGCAACGAGTCCGCCGATATGGCAAATTACCAGGTCGGCGTGCGCGTGGCCCGTCACCTGGACGTGCCGGTGGTCACGGGGATCAAGGATTTGGTCGTTGAAAACGGGACGGCCGTGGCGAAGCGAGAAGTGTCCGGTGGGCGTGAAGTGTACGAGGTTGACCTACCGGCCGTTATCACCGTCAAGGAAGGCATCAATGCCCCACGATACGCGTCGATGCGCTCGAAAATGCAGGCGCGTAAACAGTCCGTGGACCGCGCGTCACCGGATCGGTCGGCCGATAGTGGCACATTCGAAAAAGTCGAATTGATCGCCCCCGAGTCCGACGAGGGCGAAGCCGAGATTCTCGGTGAAGGTCCGGATGCTGTTCCGCGGGTCATTGAGGTACTTCAAGACGAGGTGGAGGTCCTATGAGCCGTGTCATTACGTTGGTCGAGCAGGAAGGCGGGGAACCACTCGAGAGCTCATTAGAGGCTCTGAACTTTGCTCGTGATGCCGCGGCGCGGCTCGAGGCGACGCTAGAGGCTGTCGTTTTCGGTAATGAGGGTGCAGCAGTCGCCGACGAACTTGGCACCCACGGTGTCGGAGCGGTCCATGCCGTCATACCCGAGTCGGGGTTCGCCTACGCACCCGCTGTCTGGGGAGAGGTGCTGGCAGATATCGGCGGCGGTGATCAGACGGCGGCGATTATTGGCCCCGGTTCCGACCGGGGACAGGAGGTATTAGCCCACGCCGGCGCCGTGCTCGGTCAGCCGATGGCCGCGAACTGTCTCAGCATCGAGGCCGTGGATGAGGATTTCACCATAACCCGCCAGCGATGGGGTGGAAGTCTTGTAGAACGGGCACGCGTGGCTGGCGAACCGCCATTGCTCTCGGCGGCTCCCCACGAACATGCTATCGAGCCAGCGGAAACGGCCGTGGAGCCGACCGTTGACGAAGTTCGTGCGGATCTCGGCGATAGCCAGGTTGCCGTTGACCGATTCGAAGAGTCTGAGGAAGAGGGAGTGCCTCTCAGCGAGGCCCGTGTCGTCGTCAGCGGAGGCCGTGGCGTGGGCAGTGCGGAGGACTTCGACCAGCTAGAAGAGCTTGCGGATTTGCTGGGCGGTGCTGTCGGTGCGTCGAGAGCTGCCGTCAACGAGGGGTGGCGGCCGCATGATGACCAGGTCGGACTGACGGGTAACAAAATCAGCCCCGATATCTACATCGCGTGTGGCATCAGCGGTGCTGTCCAGCACATGGTGGGGTGCAAGGGCGCGGACAATATCATGGCAATCAATACCGATCCGGACGCGGCGATCATCCAGCAGGGAGAGTATGCGGTGATCGGTGACCTCCATGAGGTCGTCCCCGCGCTCAACGAGGCCATTCGAGATGTCGAGTGAACAGGCTTCACTATGGCCATCCTTTATGGCTGTCGACCGCCAGCATTGGAGGCACTGAATGGCAGGGTCTAGCACAGCAGACTCGGCAGTACTGCGGTTCCCCGCGCGTGCCACGGCGATCCGGACAGCGGTTACCGATGTGCCCGTTGAGGTCAGGCCTGTCGGTCCAACCGGCGTGGCGCGGCACGACCCGTTCGTGACCGCAACACGTGACGGCGTAACCGCCTGTTTCACAAATTGCTCACCAGAACGGGCAACGAACGTAGCCGCCAAGCTCGCCGACGGGACAGTGCCGACGGAATCAGCTGCCGATGTCGTCGAGCACGAGGGTGAAGGCCGTCCGGACTTCGAATTGCCGGGATTCAGTGTCGGAACGCGTCGGGTCCTTGCCGGCGCGGGCTGGGAGCGCCCGGCCAGCCCCCAGGATTACCGGAAGGCGGGCGGGTTTGACACCGTGACATCCGATGACATTCTCGGCTCGGCCGCGACGCTCAGAGGACGGGGCTGGGGGGACTGGCACCAGGATGAACCGATCGTCGAACATTGGCGCACGCTTCACAGTAAGGATCGCTCCCCCGCCATTGTGGTCAATGCCCACGGCGACCTTGATGCGTTTCTCTGTGAAAGCGTGCCGTTAAAGATCCTCGAGGGTGCTTGCCTCGCCGCTCAGGTTACGAACGCGTCGCGGATCATCGTGTACCTATCGACCGAAGCGACCGCCGCAGTCGAGCATACCGAAGCCGCCGGAGCAGCCTATCCCGAGCCGCCTGCACCCATCACCGTCGAGACTGGCCCAGCGGTCTACCGGGCCGGCGAGCCCACGATGGCGCTTGAGGCACTCGAGGGAAACCACCGGCTAGAGGCTCGGCTTCGGACGCCTGGTCGGCTTCCCATGCTCGCCGGTCAACCGGCGCTTGTGCACACAGCCCGGACACTTGCACACCTTGCCACGAGCGTGCGAGCGGGGGAGGCCTCAACTACTCGGGTCGTCTCCATTGGTGGCGACGTCCCAGCACCCGCAACCGTCGAACTATCGACAGAAACGCCGCTCTCGGCCGCTCTTGATGCCGTCGAAAACGGCGAGGAATTCAAAGCGGCCTGCGTCGGTGGTCGGTTCGGAGGCCTCACAGATACTCTCGATGTCAGGCCGACACCGGACGCCCTCTCGGCGGCGGACCTCGGAACGGAGGGAAGCATCGAATTGCTCGGGCCGGACCGATGTGTTCTTTCGTTCATCGGTCGACGAGCCAATTTCGCCGCGGAAGCCAACTGCGGACGGTGTGTCCCATGCCGGGAGGGCTCCAAACAGCTCGTTGGCCTTCTCCGTGACGTCTATGACGGCGATTTCGAACAGGAGGGAATCAGCGAACTTGTTCGCACGATGCACGGCGCCAGTCTGTGCGCATTCGGCGTCGAGGCTGCGCGGCCAGCCCGCACTGCCCTCGAAGGATTCGAATGGGAGGTGGCCGCGCACGCCGATGGCCGGTGTCCCACTGGCACTTGTGAGGTGACATGATACGATGAGTTCACACCCAGACCCAGAAGACGCACCGCCGCTGACCGAGGATATCGCACCGGGGACGGCTACCGATCCACCGGTGCAGAGCCAGACTGCATCGACACTTACCGTCGACGGTGAATCGGTGACCGTGGACGCAGGATCGACGCTCCTCGACGCGGTCGAGGCTGCAAATCCGGATGCGGATGTTCCGGCGCTTTGTCACTACGGCCGCGAGGATATCGGTCCACGGAGTACCTGTCGAACGTGCATGGTCCACACAACCGGTCATGGACTGGTCCCAGCCTGTTCGACGCCGGCCGCGGATGGCATTGAAATCGACACATCCGCCGAAGCAGCGATGGAATCCCGGAGTGTCAATCTGGACCTCGTCCTTTCCAATCACAACCTCCGGTGTACGACATGCGGAAAGAACGGGCGCTGTGAATTGCAGGATGCCGCTATCGATGCGGAGGTTGAGGAGCCACGATACGGCGTTCTCGACGACCGGGATGCCTACGAACCAGTCGACGATTCTTCTTCATTTATTCAGATCGACCGGAACAAGTGCATCCTCTGTAACCGCTGTGTCGAGGCCTGCAACGATGTCCAAGTGGAAGGTGTCCTCCGGGTCGAAGGTAGTGGGACGGACACGAGAATCGGATTTCAGAACGGGGCCGAGACGATGGCCGATTCGA
>JBDGPQ010000075.1:0-17747 GCA_042219595.1 Haloarculaceae archaeon | reverse complement strand
CGAAAGGCCCGATGACGCCGAAGAAGTCCGACGAGCGAACCGATCGGGAGCGTGCACGCGCCGCGGAACGTGAGCGAGGCACGAACGATCCGACGGAGGAGTGGCCATGAGCGAGGATTCCTCCGGCGTCGCTAGCTACATGGAGCGCGCCAAACAGCAGGCCTTAGCGAACGTCGAACAGTTCGCCGAGGGGACCGCCGCCCGAACGCTGTCGGAAGGAAAACTGTTCGAGATCGCACAATCGGTTGCCGATCGCGAACTCTCTGAACTTACCGTCGAGGACACCACCTGCGGGTATTGTGCCGTCGGCTGTCGCTTCGATTTGTATTCCGATGGCGAAGAGATCCTCGCAGCGCGTCCGACGGCCGATGAAGACGCCCCAGTCAATGGCATATCCACATGCGTCAAGGGAAAGTTCGGGTATAATTTTGTCAACTCTGACGACCGCCTAACTGCGCCGTTGGTCCGGGATGAGAATGGCGAGTTTCGTCAGGCGTCCTGGGAGGAAGCGCTCGATCGTGTTGCCGAGGGGCTCGGTGAAATCAAAGAGGAATTTGGGGGCGAAGCCCTGGCGTTGATCGCTTCATCGAAGGCGACGAACGAGGAGAATTACTTGATGGGCAAGTTTGCCCGGCAGGTATTGGGCACGAATAGCGTCGATAATTGCAATCGGCTGTGTCATTCATCGACGGTCGCCGGGCTTGCAAGGACCTACGGCTACGGGGCCGCGTCCGTGAGCGTCGAGGATCTCGAGCAAACGGATTGCTATCTGCTTACTGGCTCGAACACGACGGAAGCCCACCCGGTGATCGCGACGCGGATCAAACAGAACGTCAGGGATGGGGCCGACCTACTCGTATTCGACCCGCGAGAGATTCAAATCGCCGAATATGCCACACAGTATAGCCGGATCGAACCGGGTTATGATGCAGTCTGGATCAACGGCATCACTCGCTATCTCATCGAGCACGACCTCTATGACGAGAACTTCGTCGCGGAGCGAACAACGGGATTCGAGGATGTGGCTCAGGCGGTCAAGGAGTTCACGCCCGAGCGTGTTGAGGAGGTCGCGGGCGTCCCCCACGAGGAGATCGCCGCGGCGGCCGAAACGATTGCGGCCGCGGATACCTGTGTCTTCGGCTGGACGCTCGGGCTGACCGAGCACTCGCACGGAACTGAGAACGTTATCGCAATGGCCAACTTGGCCGCCATCACTGGCAACTTGGGGAAACCCGGGACGGGCGTCTCGCCGTTTCGCGGACAGAATAACGTGCAGGGTGGCGGCGGAGACATGGGCCCGCTCCCAGACAATCTTCCGGGCTACCAGGATCTGGCGGATGACGAGATCCGGGCGAAATTCGAGGACGCCTGGGACTGCGATATTGCCCCAGAATACGGCTACTATACCACGCAGATGTTTCTGCAGGCAGATGCCGACAATATCCGGGGAATGTACGTTATCGGCGAGAATGCCGCCCTTTCGGAGCCTGGGATCAGTCATGCCGAGCGGGTGCTCAAGGAGCTGGACTTCCTCGTCGTGCAGGATCTCTTCGTCACAGAAACGGCCGAATATGCGGATGTCGTGTTGCCTGCATGCTCGTTCGTCGAGAAGACCGGGACGTTCACGAATACCGACCGGCGGGTGCAGATGGTCAAACGTGTCATGCCACCAAAAGGCGACTCGCAGCCTGATTGGCGAATCCTTCAGCAGCTTGCGAGGCGCATGGGTCGGGAGTGGAATTATGAATCGACTGCGGAAATCATGGAGGAAGTCAACTCCTTGACACCGTTGTATGGAGGCATCACGCACGAACGCATCGAGGAGGAAGGAGGCATTCAGTGGCCCTGCTGGGATGAGGACCACCCAGGCACGACGCGACTCTATGCGGACGAATTCAACACCCCCGATGGTAAAGCCAACCTCGAGGGTATTGGCTACAGTGAGCCGGCGGAACTCCCTGATGAGGAGTATCCGCTCTCGCTGACGACCGGGCGAGTTTTGTATCAGTACCACACCGGCACGATGACGCACCGCGAATCGGGAATCATGCAGTATACACCCAGTGACTTCCTCGAGATTCATCCGGAAACGGCGGCCGAGTATGGGATCGAGAGCGGTGATCCAGTTCGCGTCGAGTCTCGACGCGGAGCCATTACCGTTCCGGCGCAGGTCACCGACCGGGTCGGCCCCGATACCGTCTTCGCACCGATGCACTTCGCCGAGACGGCAGTGAATCGGTTGACGGACGAGGAACATTTGGATCCCGCAGCCGCCACACCGGAGTACAAGGTTTCCGCAGTCCGAATTTCGCCGGCGGAAGCCACTGACCAAGCGGATCCAGCCGCGGCGACACCGTCGCGGGAGGACGACTGACGATGTCGGAACCAACTGACACGTACCCTGACGAAGCGACGCTTGGCGGCACAGAGCGGTCGACCGGCGAGGGCGAGGCAGCCCTCCGGGCGGCGCTTGATGCTCATGGTGAGGAGTTAGCGGCTGCTGTCGAGCGGACGGATGCGGCGGGGGACTTGATCGAGACTGCACTGCTGATGGTCGCATCCGCAGACGAGGATGAGGTCGAGTACGTCGCCGACTCAGCGGCGAATTTGATTCGGGCTGCTGACGGACTCTCAACAGATGGCGCCGCCACGCTAGCCGCTGATCTCGGCGACAATGCGGAGGATCTGAGCGAGGCCCTTGAACTCGTCCTGGAACTGCAGCGGGAGGGGCACCTTGAGGAACTCGTCGACCTGGCTCGAACCCTCTCGGCGATCGAAGTTGACGCTGATGCTGTCGAAGGCCTGAACACCGTCATCGCGGCGGTCGGCGAGGCGGAACGTGAGCACGAGCCAGTCGGGTTCCTTGGCTTGCTTCGCGGTCTTCGCGCACCGGATGCCCGCGCGGGCCTCGGCTATCTTCTTTCACTTCTCCGTGCGCAAGGCCGTCGGCTCCGGAGTGAATGACGGACAACCACACCGCGGGGACCGTTTGCCCATATTGCGCCGTTGGCTGCCGGCTCGAGCGCGAACAGGGACGTGTTGTCGGCCGTGCGGGCCCAGCAAACCCTGATGGTCGCTTGTGTGAAAAGGGGCTTCGGGCCTTCGAGCCTGTGGATGGTAGCGACCGATTGACGACACCGCTCATCCGTGTGGACGGTACACTCGAGCCGGCGAGCTGGGAGCAGGCAATCACCCGTGCAGTCGAGGGGTTGCGAGACGTCCGTGAGACCCACGGTCCACACGCGCTTGGGTTCCTCGGCGCACCGCGGTGCACGACGGAAGAGAATTATCTGCTGGCAAAACTCGCGCGGGTTCTGGGAACGAATAATATCGATAATCGTGCCCGCGGCTGTCATGCGGCCACAGCCGGCGTCCTCGAGGAGCGACTCGGCTGGCCAGCATCGACGAACACCGTGGCCGACCTCCCGCAAGCAGATATCATCATTGTCGTTGGAGCGAATCCGGCGGTTAGACAACCAGTTGCGTTCAACTCAGGTGTCCGCGCCGCGTTGAAGACCGGTGGAACGCTGATCCATATCGATCCACATAGGAACGAAACTACCAGACCCGCTGACTACCATCTCGCACCACGACCCGGAACTGATGCTCGCTTGCTGAATGCACTTTGTGCGCTCGTAGTAGAGAACGGTGGCATCGATGCTGGGTTTGTTCGGGACCGAACGACTCGAGCTGACGAGACATTAGACTGGCTAGACGGGCTCGATGTCAGCGCTGCCGCACAGCAGGCTGATATCGAACGCAAAACCCTGGACAACGTGGCCGGTGTCATCTCGGCGGCAGATCGTGTTGCTGTGCTTGCTGGGACAGGGGCTGACCGACGATCCACCGCCAATGCTATCGTGAACCTGCTGCTCATAACGGGAAATTTCGGTCGACCGGGGACCGGTATGCATATTCTCCGGGGATTGGCCAATGAGCAAGGAGCCGTAGATGCAGGGTGTGCTCCGGATCGGCTTCCCGGTCACCGACATGTCACTGATGAGACCGCCCGTGCGGCGGTGGCAGACGAGTGGGGGGTGGAACCGCCGGCGGAGCCCGGGTATGATGAGGCCGCCCTCCTCGAAGCTGCCGGGACGGACGTTCACGGACTCCTCGTCGTCGGCGAGAACCCAGCGGTGGCCAAACGTGACGCTGATCGCGTCGCAGATAGTCTCGCCGCACTCTCGACGCTGATCGTGGCTGAGTGTACCGAAAGTGAGACGACCCGCCATGCAGATGTCGTGCTCCCGGCCGCAACCGGTGTGGAGAAGGCGGGCACGGTGACGAATCTTGATCGGACGATTCAGCGCTTGTGCCCGCTGGCGGATGCGCCGGGTGAGGCGCGGGCAGATGTTGACATTCTTCGTGCAATCGGGGCCGAGCTGATCGGCGAAGCGTTCTCACCGTCGAGTATCTCGGAAATTTTTGCGGAGTTCGCCAGCCTGGCACCGCCGTATTCGGCGGTCGACTATCAGATGCTGCGGGAGCGGCCCCGGCGATGGCCGGCAGCCACATCCGGCGCGGACGGAGACCCAAGTGTCCTCTATGAAAAGAACTTCTCTAGGTCTAATGGGAAGGCCCCGCTGGTTGTACCCGAACTGTCCGACCTCGATGATACGGACGGGCTGATATTGGTCGTCGGCGACCGTGCAGGACAATTCGCCGCCGAGTCGGGCATTCGTGATGAACGCGTCACTATCCATCCCGCGGACGCGGCCCAGGCAGGCATCTCACATGGAATGTCTGTCCGCGTCATCGGGGAAGCGTCGGCGATTCGAACGACGGCACTTGTAAGTGAGGCGATCAGAGAAGGGACGGTATTTCTTCACGCGAGCGTGGCCGACCCACTTGTCCGGGATGGAGCCAATGTTGTCGACGTGAGACCAATCACTGCAGAGAAGTGATTTCCTAAGCTTCCAGTACGACCTCGGCAAGCCGGGCCGAGCCGCGACGAAGCCGGCCACTGACTGCCGTCTCGGAGATGCCGAGGATCGAACCGAGTTCTTCGAGGGAGATCTGCCGCGGTTCATCGTAATACCCGTGGACATAGGCACACACCAACGCCTCAATTTGTTCGGCGGTGAGGCCAAAATCGGCACGATCCTGGATCTCGTCCACGTGACGGAGCTCGAAAACTTCGTAACGAAACCCTTCGGAGGTGAGATACTCATCGAGCGTATCGAGCATGTCGTGGGACTGTAGGTGAACAGTCAGCAGCCAGCCGGTCCCATGGCTCCGGGCCTCGAGGATTAGCCCTCCAATTTCGGTGATAACTGGCGAGAGCAGGCTCGCATTGTCGGCATACTCGATCCCATATGTCCGCTGATCTTCAGCCTCGATCACACATCGATGGGACGCCACCGTCGGATCGGCCTCGAACGCCCGCTCCACAGCTTCATAGTCGTCTGTTTCGACCCAGAAAAAGTACGTCTCATGATCCGGGTCGGTTCCTGCCTCGGAGACGACCCCGATCTCAGCCGCCGGCACCTCTGCAATCGCTTGTGAGAGTGCGAGATCGGAGTGCTGGACATACATTTGCAGCGAAATTACCACCGTATCCACCTCCACGTGTCTCCAGGAGCGATATGTGGCTTCATCCGTCGTACCTCTCCACCGCGAGCGTCTCACCGATAAGCGCCTTCATGGCCCGTTTGAGCCGTCCCCCCACGGCTGATGCGGATAAGCCAAGTGACTCACCGAGTTCCTCGAGGCTTGTCTCCCGAGGTTCGGTGAAGTAGCCTGCCTCATACGCGGCAGCAAGAGTTTCACGCTGCTCTTCGGTGAGGACATCGATGCCCCATGTCGTACCGTCTGTCCGACCTGCGGGTCGAAATTCCAAAAGTGAGAAGGTAAAGCCGTCATCCCGAGCCCGCTGCCAGACTTCATGAATCGCCTCACGTGAGGGGAGTAACCATCGCTCGTGCCACCCGCGTGGGTCGTATTCTGGGCTCGCGCTACGAGCATCAACGACAAGACCGTCAAGGCTAGTGACGTGTGGCCCCATCAATACCGCATCGTCAGCGAATTTGACGGCAGCCAATGGTTCCGTGTCGAACTCCGGCTTCGGGGTCGCATTTGCGACGGTATGGTCCGCTTCTAAGGCCGCCTGGACTCGATCCGGTGCTGGATGATCGAGCCGCAGGTGATAGACGCTCTCATCAGGGTTGGTACTCGAGTCCCGAACGACACGCGCATCGAGTTCCGGGAGCGCCGCCAGCGTGTCTGCGAGGGCCCCATGTTCATGACCAAACCTGACCTCGGTTATCAGTGGCATGGATTATCAAGCCTCGGCCGGTGGCGCCGTGTGATATGATACCGTGGGAATCGTCTTAATGCCTCTGCCGTCCTGCGCGTTACTCGGTCCCGGGTGCGTCACGCAGACGGTCAACGATTTCCTCACGGCTCAAGTCGCGTTCGTGTTCGGTCGCAAGTCGGCCCTTGACAAGATCGAGGAGGTTGAGTTGCTCCAACATCTCGCGGGCATCTTCTCGCTCGACATTGACCTCACGGGTCACCTCGTAGAACGTGTTCGATCGCTTGACAGTGTCGATAAGTGTATCTATCGTTACGTCATCCGGCAGGCCGATCCCGTCCGAGAGGACGATCGGCTCGGCCGCTGCGTCGTCGTTTGTTGCGCTCGGCCCCTCAGCGGTGGCCGTCCTTTCAGTATGGTAGGTGTTCGGTTGGTGAATGTCGTAGTCGATCATGTACCGCCGGACCGTTTCCGCAGTGACATCCATATCGATGGTCTCTGCCATTTCCGCGAATGTATCACATTCCGAATACACCTCCGCCAATCGATCTGGATCTTTGAATGCCGGTACGTCGGGCTCCGACTCGGCCGCAGCCGGCTCGATACCGTGAGATGGTTCCCTGTCGTCTTGAGCGGTAACCCGGACCGTCGTAGTGAGAGTGTCCTCAGTGAGTCCGGCATCGAGACACTCTACCTCGATGTCGAATTCCTCTACTGGCACCAATTCTCGGCCCGCTGCGAGACCGAACCGTAATGACCCGGCGTCATCAAATTCCGGCGAGTCAACCACTGGCGTCTCGGAATCGTCTGTCCCGACACCGACCATGAGTTCAACCGTTGCCGCGACCGCATCCGCATCATCGCAAAACTCCACCGACGTCACCGTCCGGTCATCGCGCTCACAGGCTTCGAGAAACCGACCGAGTTCCCGGACGGATCCACCAATCGCCATGGTAATGAGCCGCACGACCAGTGGGAGAATGAAAGTTCGTGGCAGGTTATGATGGCGTTTAAGTTACGGCGTCCTCGAGGACCTCGACATTTCGGTCGACCGATGGGTTGTGACGAGAACCGGTCGATGGGAAACGTTTAGGCGCCGACACCCTTCCCCAATACCACCTCCCGGATTCCAATGTCACAGGACGCGCCTCGGGTTATCACGTCGGAGGCTACCTTTCTCGACACGGCCCACGGCGCTCCCACGCATGCCCGAGCGCCCGTCGAGGTCCAGATCTCAGTTTCGGACCCATTCACGGCGTATCGGCGCGCCCGCACGGGAACGGCCTCCTCGGGTGTATTCTTGGAAACAACCGGGGGACAGTCGGGGTGGGGATACTTTGCGGTCGATCCGCGACAGCGGCTGCAGGTTGGGCCAACGCTCGAGCAGCGCGATGGTGATGGACGGGCGCCCTCGCTTGCGGAACTCGGTACCGTACTCGAGAATGAGCAGCTCGTCCGTGGCGATTGTGACGTGCCCTATCCATGCGGAGCATTCGGGTGGCTGTCGTACGATATCGCTCGTGAACTCGAGAGCCTTCCGACGACCACGGTCGATGATCGCGGCCTCCCGCGGCTCCAGATTGGTGTATTCGACTGCGTCGCCGCCTGGGAGGAGCCTCGACCTGACGGCCCGACGACGCTGCGAATAACTGCATGTCCGCGGATCGGCAAAGATCCCGCGAGCGCGTACGAACGTGGACTCGAACGAGCCCTCGCTCTCGGGACGGCCGCGCTTGAGGGCGACCCGACAGTCGCACCGCCGATGCTCGATGCCCCGAATGCGACGTTTGAGAGTGATTGCACACCCGCAGAATACGAGTCTCGCGTTCGACGGGTGAAGCAGTATATCCGCGACGGGGATACGTTTCAGGCAAATATTTCGCAGCGACTTCGCGCCCCGGCAGCCGTCCATCCGGTCGAAGCCTATGCGGCACTTCGCCGCGTCAACCCGGCACCTTATTCAGGTCTGGTCGAATTTCCCGGCATCGACCTCGTATCCGCAAGCCCGGAGTTGCTGCTGGAGGTTGAACCGGATAACGACGGCCATATCCTTCGCACTGAGCCGATCGCCGGCACCAGACCTCGCGGCCAGACACCGACGGAAGACGCCGCACTCGAACGGGATCTGCTGAATGATGAAAAGGAACGCGCCGAACATGCGATGTTGGTCGATCTTGAACGAAACGACCTCGGGAAAGTCTCGGCGTATGGATCGGTTGATGTCGCCGAATATCGCCGTGTCGATCGCTATTCGGAAGTTATGCACCTCGTGTCAGTCGTCGAGGGGCGGCTCCGGCAGGATCATGACGTTGTCGACGCGGTCGCCGCGGTGTTTCCAGGCGGTACCATTACTGGTGTCCCGAAGCCCCGTACGATGGAGATCATCGATGAACTGGAGGCCACGCGGCGCGGTCCGTATACCGGCTCAATCGGGCTATTTGGATTCGATGGCCGAGCGACACTCAATATCATTATCCGGACGTTAGCGCGCCGGCATGCGGAGTACTCTCTCCGGGTCGGAGCGGGAATCGTGCACGATTCGGAACCCGCGGCCGAACATGCCGAGACGCTCGACAAGGCCCGGGCGTTGATTCGTGCACTCGATGAGGCGCTCGGAGAGCGTGCTGAACTGGCGATCGCTGATACCGCACGCGCTGACTAGTCGCGGTTTACGTCGCGTCCTAGCCGAGATCGGTCGACTGCCGATTAGACTCCCGCCGCTTGGCCGCAGTAACCACATTTCGGAGTAGCATCGCGATCGTAACCGGTCCGACGCCACCGGGAACAGGAGTGATGGCGTCGGCCACCGCACGGGCGCTTTCGAAGGCGACGTCGCCGACCACCGTCGATTCGTCGTCTTCTATCCGGCGGTTTGCACTAATGTCGACAACCGTGACCCCCTCAGACAGCATCTCCGCGTCGATCAACTCCGGCTGGCCACAGGCAGCAATGACAACGTCCGCTCGCCGCGTATGCGCTGCGAGATCTGACGTTAGGGAGTGACAGACGGTGATCGTTGCGTTGCCAGGTTCTCCACGACGAAGCAGGTGATTTGCGAGTGGTTTACCGATCGTCAGCGTTCGGCCCACCATGGTGACAGTCCGTCCAGCGATCGGAATCTGGTAGTGCTCCAAGAGCGCACAGACGGCCGCCGTCGTCGCTGGTACGAATCGCGGATTGCCGGTGACGAGTCGACCCATGGTCTCGGGGTGGAAGCAGTCGACATCTTTGTCCAGTGGGATGAGACTGCGGACTGTAGCTGTGTCAACGTGTTCCGGCAGCGGTGTTTGCACGAACACGGCGTCGACATCAGGATCGTCGGCAAGTTCGCCAACAGCGGTTTTGAGTGCGTTCGTCGCCGCGCTCGGACTGACGCGACGATCGACGTGGTCGATTCCGAGATCATCACACGCCTGGGCCTTCAGTTCAAGAAAGTTCCGTTGGGACGGCGCGTCGCTCATCATCACCGTCCCGAGCGTTGGTGCGATGCCACGATCCCGAAGCGAACTCGAACGATCGGCCACGCGATCACGGATGGCAGACGCGACCGGTTCACCGTCGAGAATCGTGGTGGACACGATCGTTGTTCGAGCAGGATAGGGATGTATTTTCCCGAGGAGCGGTTGACTTTTCACGTCGACTCTCGCAGTTCTACCAATGGGGCTATCGTCTCCTGGTCCAGAAGCCCACCGTGCTTTTCGCAGCGGGATGCTCTTTGCGGCAGTCGCTGGTTTGGCTGCCCTCGGCGGTCTCTACTGGGCTGGGCTCCTGGAACCGCTCCATATAGTGTTCGCGATCGCAGTCTGTGGCCCAGTCTATCTGATCATCGCAGCGTCTGCGCTGAGCATCTGGCTCGGATTTGACAAGGATGCCTCGGATCTGCGGCGGGTCACCCGCGAGAAGGAAGACCGAACGGAAACCGGTCCCGGCCGTCGGCCGCAATCCTGAGCTTACTCCTCGGCGTCTCGTCGGGCATTCAGCTTCGCTTGCTCGCGAGCGCTCGGGTTGACGGACTCCTTAAAGGGGACCTCGCCGACTGTCGCGAAAACCGGTTCCCCCGGCTCCTCGGCGTACTCGTCCGGGAGATGAACCCTGAACTCCACGTCCAAGTCATGCTCGTAGATCCGGTCGTCGAGTGGCGCATCGGTGGCGGCTTGGAGCTTCTCCGCGGGAACGTATCCCATCCCGATGTTGGTTTCCAAGTCGGGGTTCCACCACGGTGATGTGAGATATCCACACTCCTTGCCGGTTTCTGGATCGGAGATCAGCCAGAAGTCGGGTGCATAGTCTCGGATCGGTTCACCGGCCATTTTGAGGCCGATCAACTTGAGTGCAAATGGGTACTCACCGTCGTCGATCAGTGACTGCTGTCGCTCGAGTTCTTCTTTGCCGATATAGTCGGCATCTTTGTCATCGGGAACCTGGTACCCCAGGTTGACCTGAAACGGCGACGTTTCGTGATCCATATCCTGACCCCATGACATGATTCCCGCCGCTATCCGACGGTGGTGACCGGGTGCGATCTGCATGCCACCGTGATCCTTGACGGTATCGAGCACGGGATCCCATACTCGCTCGGCGTTCCGCATCGAATCAAGCACGTATATCTCGAAGCCCTTCTCACCGGAGAAACCTGTTTGACTCACGAGGACGTCACAACCGTTGATTTCTGCATCCATCAGACCGTAGTACGGAATGTCACTCACGGCGTCGCCGACGACATCAATCATCACATCCTCCGAGAGCGGCCCCTGAATCTGCATCGGTGAGACATCGATCTCGTCGATTTCAACATCGAACTTCGATCCCACATTCACACCCTGGAGCCATTGCATAAGCGTGGAATCGGAGATAGAGAACCAGAATTCGTCCTCAGCGATCCGCAGCAGAATCGGATCGTTGAGGATGCCCCCATCCTCGTTACAGAGGATCACATACTTGCCATGCATCGGCTCGATTTGCGTCGCGTCTCGCGTGATCACGTAATTCGTGAGCGCCTCGGCATCGGGACCTTTGACGCGGATCTGTCGTTCGACGGCGACATCCCACAGCGTGACGCGTTGTGTCAGGGCTTCATATTCGGCCATGGCACCGCCGTCTTCCGGCTCCACGAGGCCTCGCGGATGATACAGACGGTTGTATACGGTACAGCGCCAGGCACCCTCCTCGACGAATGACTTGTGGAAGAAGGGCGACTTACGCACTCGGGTCGAGACGAGCATTTCGATGCCCGGATCACCTGTTTGTCTCAGATTTCGTGGGACCAGTCGGTCTGACTGGTCGACGTCTGGGTGATTCGGATGTTCAGGAGTCCCGCTCTGAGATGCGTTGTCGGACATCAGTGTCCGCACTCGCGCGGCCTCCCCTATAAAGGAGACGTGTCACTCGTGGGGGATGTTACCCGATGGGACCGAAATACGGGTGTCCAGTGGCCTGAAACGTAGAAATTCGCCACGAGCTCCCGTTGGGTCAGTGCCTCCACATCGAGTGGAATCCATGATCGCAAATCCACTTTCTGGCAGGTCAGAGATGTGTTGTGGTTGAACCATCCCGCTTGTGCGCGTGTGACACCGGTCCGCGGTTTCGACCCCCACCCTTTTCGGTTATTAACGCGATCCAGCGCTATGAACGACGCCACACCGGACGACCCCGTCTTGTCTTGTTCCTTGCAGGGTGGCGAGCTGTCAGTCTATGACGATCGGGTTGTCATCGACCGGTCTGGCGCTTCGATCCACACTGACAAATCGATACCAATGGTGGAAATTCGAGATGTCCGCTACGACGGCGGCCTGCTGAGCGGATATCTGCAGATCGTTCAAACTGGGATCGAGCCGGCTGAGGCCGGCTTCCTCTCAAAACCCGTCGACGAAAACACACTCTACTTTCCGCGTGGACAGCGTTCGACGGCCCGACAAGCACGCGATGCAATTCTCGAGCGGGCCGAGGGGACCCGGGAGCGAGCCGAGTGATTACTCTTCCCAAGCGGCGGGTGCAACACCGAGCCAACGGACGATAGTCGGGTAGGCCAGCACGACCGCTATAACGACCGGAAGCTCTACCAAAATCCCAAGATTTCCGACGGTCAGTCTGAGGACTCCCACAGCAACCAGGATCAACAGGAGGTTCGCAATATAGTGCGGGACGAGTGCGAGGGTTTGTCTATTGATCACGAGCCTACCCCCGAGGACTCGATGACAGTCGCGCCCGGATCCCAGTCTGTCGAACCGCCAGTGGGTGGTGCACCAAACATAAGCCAGACCGCGGACGTGGAACCATCGTTTCGGGCGCTTCGCGGGGTATCTGGCGCTACCCGGACGATCGTGCCTGGTGGGGTTTCGACGGTCCTGTCACCGATGCGCATTGATCCATCATCCAGTGGCACAAACAGCTCCTCCTGGCGCCCCTCGGTATGAAGTGGCACAGCCTGGCCCGGCACGAGACGTCGGGCATTGACCTTGAGACCATCGCAGCCCAACGGTTCGGTCAGGTGCGCCGTTGCGATCTGTGATGTCGATGGGGTGCTAAACTCGACCGATGTCAGGCTGAGCCATCGCACATCCGCGTCATGGTCGGTACCCCGTGTTCGTACCACCAGCACAACCAGTTCGGCACTAGCCTCGATGGTCATTGGCGCGCCTGGCGGCGCTCGACCGATCTGTCGGGGGGCGGCGCCCGGGGCACCATCTTGCAGGAGTGGCACTACGATACGCTCATCGCCGCGTTCTAGCGTCAGCGACTCGCCAGCTGCGATTTTGACCGCCTCAACACGTAGCTCCGTACACACAAGGTTCGCGGTGAGCGACCCCGTCACGAGATCACTGTCGGAATCCGCGCTGGGTGTCGCGACGGTCACAACGCCGTGACCTGAACCCGTCGCCATCTACGCCTCCTCGAGACGTCCATGACGCCATTCCTCGGTATCGGGGACCTGATTGAAGGTGTAAATATGGATACCGCGAATGCCGTACGCTGGATCGGTCGCCCGTGGCGCGAGACCGTCGATCAGTTCGTCCGGGCGGTACTTACCCCGTGAACCGACGAACTGTCGCACGAACCCAAGGATGCCGCTCGTTTTTCGGAGGAAGCGAACGGAATCACCCACTCCCACCTTTCGGGAGATCCCCATCAACCGCTGATACTTCAGCACACCCGGAATTCCGATTTCGACCGGCAGCTCGATATCCCGCTCACGAACGTTGCGGATCCAACTGAGAACCGTATCCGGATCATAGCAGAGCTGGGTAACGATATAGGTGGCGTGAGGGGCTTTCCGCCTCATCGCCGATGCGAGTGTCTCGTCCGAGAGAAATTCATGCCCCTCGGGATAGCCGGTGATTCCGATCTCCTCGAATTCGTGGCCGAGATCCTCTAAGGCCACAAGGAGATCATGTGCTGACTCGAACTCGCCGACCGGTTCGTCTCGGTCACCTCCGGGAACGAAAAGGTCCGTAATCCCTGCCTCTTTGAGCCGCCTGGCCACCTCGTCGAGATGCTCCTTATCGTGGACGTATCGAGCCGCGACGTGGGGAATGATTTCATACCCCTCGGCGGCCGCCCGCTCACTCCACTCGATCGTGGCATCGAGACCGAGGGTGGGCGAGGTCGTGATCGCGATGGCCGCCCCATCCGGCAGGTGGGCCATCTGCTCGCCGAAACTATCGAATGGCATCAATTCGAACCGCGGCTCCTCGAGCAACGCCCGCACGCCGTCTGTGGTGGTAGTGCCGAGTGCCATTTGTATATTCCAGGCCGGCCGGTGGCCGGTCCGTTCAGTCGGTCTGATCAAGGAGCGAGGCTACAATTAGGTCTTTCCCGCGAGAGCCAGATCCGGGTTGTATCCGCCATATGTGGGGATTACGTGGCCAAAATTCATACTATAATTGGTAATTTGTGGAACGACGTGGATCCCCCCATTCAAACCACGGCTTTGATACGCCGGGCCGCGACCGTACGGATACGATGCAGACGATCCACTCCAACCCTACTGCTGGCCTTGGTGATGTGTGGTGAGCGTCGTTCGTGACGACAATGTACTCGACGGGACTGCCGTGAGCGATCGCGTTCGAGAGCAACTCCAGGATTCGATCGGCCAACTCGACGACGCCGGCGTCACGCCTGGACTCGCCACTGTCCTGATGAGTACAGACCCAGCGAGTGAGACGTATGTCTCGATGAAGCAACAGGCCTGCGAAGATCTCGGGATTGAGAGTATCCATCGTGAGATCGATGCGGAGGCACCAGCAGCGGACCTCTTTGAGACGATCGAAGCGCTCAACGGCGATGATGCAGTCGATGGTATTCTCGTCCAGATGCCGGTACCGGATCACGTCGACAAACGGCGGGTCCTGCGAAGTATCGATCCCGCGAAAGATGTCGATGGCTTCCACCCGGAGAACGTTGGTCGGCTTGTCGCCGGCGAAGCGCGTTTCAAGCCCTGTACGCCCCATGGCATTCAGGTGATGCTAGCGGAAGCTGGTGTGGACACCGAGGGGTTAGACGCCGTCGTCGTCGGACGGTCGGATATCGTCGGCAAACCGATGGCCAACTTGCTGATCCAGAAGGCGCCCGGTGGAAATGCAACGACGACCGTGTGTCACTCTCGGACTGCTGACCTTGGTGAGAAAACCCGAGATGCGGACTTAGTGATCGCAGCTGCCGGGTATCCCGAACTGATCGATGGATCGATGCTAAGGGAAGGCGTCGTGGTCGTAGATGTTGGCGTCAATCGCGTTGATGCAGACAACGAGAAGGGATACGAACTCGTCGGCGATGTCGCGTTCGACAGCGCCCGGGAAAAAGCCGACCTCATCACTCCGGTCCCGGGTGGTGTCGGCCCGATGACCATCACGATGCTTCTGTACAATACGGTCAAAGCCGCTGGGCAGCGGGCCGCGGTCGATATCGATCTTCCCTCAGCCGTGACAGGCACCTGAGGCCGACCCAAAAAATCAAATTTTTGAGAAGATTTGGAGCGTCAACACAACCGACAGACGGCACGGATGTGAGGTCGCCTCACAGTGGTCGCCCCGTGAGCCTTATGAGGCGGTTCCATGTCGAAGAACGCACCGCTGGTTGCCCGGGCTCTGCCCGGCCGGCGGTGAAGAACCCATGGCACCGCCCACCGATACACCCGTCACGTTCGATGATATCGAGGCAGCCCGCGAACGGCAGGACGACCCGCAGGTGATCAAGCCGACCCCAGTCGACCGGAGCACCGGACTCGAAGCGATGACGAGTGCTGAGGAAGTTCTCCTCAAATTGGAACATCTCCAGTGGACAGGCTCGTTCAAGCCTCGGGGCGCATATAACAAAATACGGCAACTTCTCGAGGAGAGCGACGTCGACCACGTGGTCGCAGCCAGCGCTGGCAACCATGCTCAGGGTGTCGCGCTTGCGGCCACCAGACTCGGCGTCGAAGCAACGATCGTCATGCCAGAGCCGGCCCCGCAAACGAAAATCGAGGCCACACGCGGGTACGGGGGGCGCGTCGAACTCGTCGGGCAGGACTTCCGGGCGGCAATGGAATACGCCCATGATCTTGTTGACAAAACGGATGCCGCATTTGTGCACGCCTATGATGATCCCGCCGTTGTGGCTGGTCAGGGCACACTCGGTGTCGAGATGTGTAACGACGTTGAGCAGATCGACACCGTTGTCGTTCCGATCGGGGGAGGCGGATTAATCAGCGGGATCGCCCTTGCGTTCGCTGAATTGAGTCCAGAGACGCGCGTCGTAGGGGTTCAGGCCGAGGGTGCTACCACAGTCCCGGAGAGCATCGATAAGGGGGTTCCACAGACACTCGATACGGTCGATACCATCGCGGACGGGATTGCGACCGGTGGCATTTCCGAGCTGACGCTCTCGATCATCCAGGCCCACGTCGATGAAGTCGTGACAGTGACGAATAGTGAAATCGCCGAGGCCGTCTTACTGTTGATCGAACGCGCGAAGCAGGTCGTTGAAGGAGCTGCCGGTGCTGCCGTGGCTGCCATTTTGTCTTCGGAGCTGGAGGTCGCCGGCGAACGGGTGATGCCACTGCTCTGTGGCGGAAACCTGGACATGACCATGCTTCGGACGATCCTGATCCATGCCCTTACCGGTCGCCGCCAGATCCTCCGCCTCCGCGTGCGCATCGACGATCAACCGGGGAAGATGGCCGAACTCTCCGGCGTGATCGCGGACCACGAGGCCAATATTCAAACTGTCCGCCACGACCGCGCACTCGAGGATTTAGACGTCGGACAGGCATATCTCATTTTCCAGGTCGAAACGACTGGTGGTGCGCACGCGCGTCGCATCGTCCAAGATATTCGCACGCACGGGTATAGCGTCGAGGTCGTCAACCACCCCTCGGTGGCTGAGGCCTAATCGTGCGTGCATGGTGTATCACCCTGGATTATTCTTAAACACCGCAATAACTCCAGATGAAGGTTTATACAGATTCCTTGGGAGTGTGACCTGTATGTGACGCCTCATGTTAACTGGCGACATGGTCGGGCACAACACGGTGGCGACCGGCAGCGTTCCGGCGGGTACCGCCGGGGCAGGCGTGGGTGGCGAACCAACGACTCCGGTTCACAACCAATGATCGAACAAGGCACCAACGGTACGGAATCGGGAGGTATCGTATGACAGACGGTGAGGATGAAGCGGTCGGTGAGATGTCCGATGGGCTTCAGGTGGAACTATTCCATCCGGATTCGGATCGGGAGCCCGGCGACACCAACATCCAGCGGTTTGGCTTCGACATTCACCCGATCGTCTTTCCGGTGGCGCTGCTGATCATCGGTCTCTTCATCGCGGCGACGATCGGACTCGGTCAGGACGCGGCTGCGGTGTATACCTGGCTGTTTGAATTTATTGGTAACAATTTTGGATGGTTCTACCTGCTTGCAGTGAATATCTTCATCGTCGTATTGCTGTTCTTCGCATTCAGTCGGTATGGCAATATCAAGATCGGCGGCGTGGAGGCCGACAAGGAGTTCAGCGATTTCTCCTGGATGGCCATGCTCTTCAGCGCCGGCATGGGGATCGGCCTCATGTTCTTCAGCGTTCTCGAGCCGGTATTCTATTTCACGAGCGTCCCAGGTTTCTGGGGTGCTGAAGCCGAGACGGGCGCCGCGGCATCCGCGGCAATGGCCCAAACGTTCTTCCATTGGGGATTCCACCCGTGGGCGATTTACGGCCTCGTCGGACTCGGTCTGGCCTTCTTCTCGTTCAATCGGGGGCTCCCACTCACGTTCCGATCGATCTTTTGGCCACTCCTCGGTGAGCGCATTTACGGGTGGCCGGGGCATATCATTGACCTCGTTACGGTCTTTGCGACGTTGTTCGGGTTGGCGACATCACTCGGGCTTGGCGTCGCACAGGTCAATCGGGGCCTTTCGTATGTTGGGGGCGAACTCCTCGGGTTGTTCTCGATCGCTGGGGATAGCGTGTTCATCCAGATCGCGCTCATCGCTGGCATTACCGGCATCGCGACGCTCTCCGTCGC
>JBDGPQ010000105.1:40437-50569 GCA_042219595.1 Haloarculaceae archaeon | reverse complement strand
ATGTCTCGATGGTCGTCCTCGCCGCCGGGATCGGGACAGCGATACAGACGAGGTCGACCGAGGCATCGGTTGGATCATCAATGACGACGGCATCAAGATCATTGGCTGCGTTCCGCGCTACTTCCGAGTCCGTGTCGGCGACAGCGAGATCCACATCGATCGCCGCCGACCGAAGGACAGTACCGACCCATCGGCCCATTGCCCCAGCGCCGACGACGAGTGCCCGCATCCTGTCGCCCTTCCGCCGTGCTCGGCAAAAGCCGTTCGGTGGCCTCGAGATTGCAAAACGTCTAACCTCAGGCTGTCCGAGGTAGCGTCATGAAACGCGTCCGCTTCCGGGATCCCGCAGGCAGCATTCGAATGGGCGAGTGGATAGATGACGACGGGACTGCCGCCGACGAGACAGTGGCGGGGACGAAAGCCGGCCGGATCCGTTTCGCGGACCGAACCTTCGACCCGTCATCAGTCGAGTTGCTTGCACCCTGTGAGCCTTCGAAGATCATCTGCATCGGTCGCAACTATGCGGCGCACGCTGCAGAATTCGACAACGAGGTGCCCGATCGACCACTACTATTTCTCAAACCTCCAAACGCGGTTGCACCCCCGGATGCCGCTGTGCCCATGCTTCCCGGGACGGATCGGATGGACTTCGAGGCCGAACTTGCTGTCGTGATCGGCGAGCAATGCCGTCGGGTCGACGCCGCGAAAGCAGCTAACGTCATCGCGGGGTACACGGCGATGGTCGATCTCTCGAACCGCGATGATCAACGCCGTGAACAGAACTGGATTCGCGGGAAGGCCTTCGATGGGGCGGCACCGCTTGGGCCGGTTGTGGCCGACCCAACGCATGTGCCGGACGATGCCCGGATCCGCCTCCGCCAGAACGGTGAAGTCCAGCAGGATTCGACCATTGATCGGCTCTTCTTCGACGTACCCACGCTGATCGAAGAAATCACGGCCTACCTAACGCTCGAACCTGGCGATGTCATCGCCACGGGGACGCCAGAGGGTGTGGGGCCAGTCGCTCCCGGGGATGATATCGAGGTGGAGATCGAGGGGGTAGGGCGACTCCAACACCGCATCGCCGAAGCCGGCAAATAGGAATTACGGCATTGCAGTCAGCAAGCCGCCATCGACGAGGAGGAGTACGGCAACGATCACGGCCGCCAGCAACGGTCGACGCGCGGAACGTGCCGGCGCGCGAACTTTTCTGTCGGCGGCACCGTCAACGAGCCGGCCAGTGCCTATCTCGATCAACGCCGCCAGGAGGAGCCAGAGTCCCAACATACAGAGCACAAGCCATCCGGCCCTCGATCCGAAGAGACTCTCGACAGTGTAACGGGTCCCTGCCAGATGGCCGCCGGTGAACAATAACACGACGGCACTGATCCGCGAGATCCGACGGAGCGAGCCGGCGATATTCGCGAGCGGCTCGGCATTCAACGAGCCCTCCCGCGCAAGCGGGACCACCCACATCGCGACAAAAACGGCACTCCCGGTCCAGATGCCGGCGAACACCAAGTGCGTCACCACGACGGCAGTATCGATGGCGGCCATGACTGCACCGCGCGGCGCGAGGCATCTTCAAGCCCGGCGATCGCGGGTAAGCACACTTTTGGGCCGCCGTCCGCTTTCCCACGGCATGCAGCCCCGGGATCTCTCGTCACATGCCGTCTACCGGGCCGGTCGAGGCATCGAGGAGGTCGCTCGCGAGCTTGGCCTCGACCCAGACGACTTGGTCAAGCTCTCCTCAAACGAGAACCCCTTCGGGCCGAGTCCGGCCGCGGTCGAGGCGATTCGCGACCGGGCCGCCGAGGTTCATACGTACCCAAAGGCGGCTCGAGCGGACCTCCTCGAGGCCGTAGCCGACCGATGGGATATCGATGAGCGACAGGTTTGGCTCGGTGCCGGTGGAGACGGCGTCCTCGATTACATTGGCCGTGCGATGATCGAACCGGGTGATCGCGTCCTCGTGGCTGATCCTGGGTTCGCATATTACGCCATGAGTGCCCGTTATGTCCATGGTAAAGTCAGAACCTACCCCCTCCGAAAATCGGCGGATTTTGCGCAGACGGCGGACGGTATTCTCGACGCCTATGATAGCGAGCGGATCATCTACGTGAACAGCCCCCATAACCCGACTGGCTCGGAGATGCCACCCGACGAAGTACGTCGGCTCGCTGCGGAGACCGACCCGGAAACACTCGTTCTGGTTGACGAGGCGTATGCTGAATTCTCCGATGCCAGAGGCGCGCGACATCTCGTCGACGAGCGAGACGATGTAGTCGTCCTCAGGACGTTTTCGAAGGTCTACGGGCTAGCGGGCCTCCGACTAGGGTACGGACTTGTCCCCGCAGAGTGGGCTGATGCCTACGATCGGGTCAATACACCGTTCGCCGTGAACTACCTCGCTTGCCACGCAGGGCTTGCGGCGATCGAAGATGATGAACACGTCCAACGGTCGATCGAGGCTGCCGCATGGGCGCGAGACTACATGCATGACTCACTCGAAGCTCCGACCTGGGAAAGTGGCGGAAATTTCGTCCTCGCAGAGGTAGGTGACGCCACAGCAATTTCCGAGGCGGCCCAGCGGGAGGGCGTCATCGTTCGTGACTGTTCCTCGTTCGGGCTGCCAGAGTGTGTGAGGATATCATGTGGTACCAGAGAGGAGACCCGCCGTGCCGTGGCAGTTTTGAATGAGGTGATCGCGGCTTGCGCATCGCCGTAACCGGAACACCAGGAACCGGGAAGACGACAGCTGTCGACGCGGTCGACACCGACCTCGAGGTCATCCACCTCAACGAGGTGATTCGGAACGAGGGGCTCGTTGACGGACTCGACGAGCAGCGAGATACTACGATCGCAGATCTCCAGGCCGTGCAGACATGGTTGGAGGGGCGGACCGACCTGCTCGTCGAATCCCATCTTGCCCACCACCTCGATGTCGATCGAGTGGTCGTACTGCGCTGCCACCCCCGCGAGATCGAGCGTCGATTGAGAAAGCGAGGCGAATCCGACGAATCAGCCAAAGAAAACGCCGAGAGCGAAGCCCTCGATATAGTGCTGTCAGAAGCTGTCGAGCGCCACGGAACGGACACGGTGTACGAAATCGAGACGACAGAGCGCTCACCGACCGCTGTGGCGCGAGAGATCCAGGCCGTCATTTCGGGCGAACGCGATCCATCAGCGGGGACGGTCTCGTATCTGGAGTACCTGTGACACTCGACCGGCTCCGTCCCGTCGCTGAACGTGCCCTCCGCCCATTCGTAGCCGGTGCTGTACGGATCGGCCTCACACCCAATGCGATCAGCGTAATTGCGCTAGGCCTGGCTGTCGCCGCGGCCATGGCTTTCGCAGTCGGACGGCCAGCCTGGTATCTCATCGGTGCGGTTCTCGTATTTGCGAACGGCTGGCTCGACATCCTCGACGGCGCGGTCGCGCGCGAACTATCCCGATCGTCCCGGGCTGGAGACCTGGTCGATCATGTCCTGGACAGATATGCTGATGTGGCTCTCGTTGCCGGCCTCGCCGCCGGGATTGACGCTTGGGCCCTGGGGCTGGCGGCCGTAACGGGGGTTCTATTGACATCATATCTCGGAACACAAGCCGAAGCAGTCGGCCTCGATCGAGTCTATGGCGGGCTGCTGGGTCGGGCGGACCGGCTAGCTCTGATCGGGATCGCAGCGGCAGTTGGCGGGCTAAGCGATGTGGCCGTGGCCGGATTCGGGCCAATTTGGTGGTTGTTGGTCCTGCTCGCGACCGTCGGGCATCTGACCGCCGTCCAGCGGTTCATTGCCGCCTTTCGTGCGCTATCGTAACGGCCCATCTTTTATGCGCTGGCCCCATCTAGTTCATGCATGGTCCAGTGTGAGATGTGCGGGGCCGAGACGGCCAGTCCGAATACCGTCAAGGTCGAGGGGGCCGAGCTCGAGGTGTGCGATGACTGCACAGAGTTCGGCACTGAGGTTCGGACGGCCGATAGCTCCAGCACGTCCACGAAGTACTCGACCGGTGGCTCAAGTTCGGGAACAAGCAGCTCGACACCAACCACATCAAGTAGCACCGGAAGCAGCGGTAGCGGTGGTGGCGGGAGCCGTCGTGGGAGCGACATGTTCGACGACATCGATGCTGTTGCCGAGGATTACGATGAACGACTCCGGGACGCACGTGAAGCGGCTGGCCTGAGCCAGGAGGATCTTGCTAAACAACTCAACGAGAAGGCAAGCCTGATCCGAAAGCTCGAGCATGGCGACGTACTCCCGAGTGACCAGGTACAGAAAAAGCTCGAACGGGCGCTCGATATCGACCTCAGCGCCGCCGGCGGTGCCGCCGCGACCGAGTGGGAGGGTGGGAGTTCGACCGGCGAGTATACTCTCGGTGACGTCGTCGAGCGGAAGGACTAGCACCCGTCGCAATCTATTTCTAGCGGCCGAACGCCCGGTCATTATGTTCGTCCTCGTCAATCTCAAGGCCTATCCATGTGATCCGGTGGAGATTGCCGAAGCAGCCGCGGCGGTCGATGCGACTGCCGATGCCGACGTCGCCGTCGCCCCGCAGGCTGCCAGACTGGAATCCGTGTCTCACACCGGTGCCGAAACGTGGGCCCAGCACATCAGTCCGGTAGACCATGGGAGCCACACGGGGAGCACGCATGCTCGGGCTGTTGTGGATGCAGGTGCGGTCGGTACGCTGATCAACCACTCCGAGCGCCGACTACCGCTCGCGGATATCGACGCGGCAATCGGCGTTGCGGGAGATGCTGGCCTCCGAACCGTCGTCTGTGCCAACAACCCGAATCAAATCGCGGCCGTGGCCTCATTAGGTCCCGACGCGGTCGCCGTCGAGCCGCCTGCACTTATCGGGACTGGCACACCGGTAAGTCAAGCCGACCCGGATATCGTGAGCGATGCGGTCGACGCCGCCGCGGCGGTTGATCCAGCTATTGACGTTTACTGTGGTGCAGGCATCTCGACCGCTGACGACGTCGCTGCCGCAGCCGATCTCGGCGCCGATGGGGTCCTATTGGCCAGTGGTGTGGCCAAAGCAGACGATCCGGCAAGTGCTCTGAGGGCACTTGTCGATTAATCCAGAAATGTCGCCTCGAGCTCTGATACAATACTAGGAACGTCCCCTGTTGCACCGGCCGGTAACCCAGCGGCGACGCGTTCCTCAAGGGCATAGGCGTACCGGCCACCGCCAATATGCTCGATCAGGCCGGCCCGACGTAACATCCGGTTCCCTCGATACGCCGTCACGCGGTCTTGGTCCGCGGCCAACCGGCGGGCCGCTGATTCTGGATCGAGTGGTCCCTGAGACTTGTATTCACGAAGCATGGAAAGCGCCAGCGGCTCCAACTCAGAGAGCGTCGACTCAAGATCGACCATCACAGCCGACCGATCGGCCATATCAGTTGCGGCCGATGCGACACCTTTGACACCGGCTTCAAAATCCGTGATCTGGTCAGCGATCGAGCGGTACGACTGGCCGCCATCGCCCATGAGACGAGAGTCCGTCTGCGGCGGCGCTGACGCCGATCCACTGTCGCCGATGCCTGCCAGTGCCGCGAGGTCAGAATCCGGTTCTACGTCCTCCGGCGACGGTGTTTGTGCATTTTCAATGGGTGTACTGGCCGATTCCGTCGAATCCGTTTCCTTCGGCCGGGTTCCGAGCGCGGTCTCGAGCCGGTCCAAGCGGTGAAGAATTTCTTGGATGTCATCGCGGAGGGTCGAACGAAAATCCGGTGTGAGCCCAACATGGTCGGAGTCGATCGAGTGTTGCGTGAGCCGGTCGATTCTGACGCGTCGGGGGCTCTCGTGCCACCCCACATCAAGGATAGCTTCGGGGTCGTCAAGGTCCCGGACGGCCCGCGCATGCTCCCCACCGAGCAGACGCCTGACAACAGAACGATCCTCAGTGTCAGGCAGCCTGTGCCATAGTCGCCATTCACAGGCCTCGAGAATCTCTGCATCGACCGCGGATGGTGCACCGACTGTGCCGACCAGCCCGATCTCCCGCCCCCGGCCCCCTGCCACCAGCCGGCCAAGCGTCTCACCGGCCGCGGTCGACGTCCCGTCGGCGGGCACGAACTTGCTTAGACATGGTACAATCGCGATCCATGGGCGGTCGACCTCTCTTGCATTGGTAGCCAACGTCCGCAGGGTTTCGTCGAGTACCGGTCCCGGCTGGCGCAATCCAGAGATGTCGATAACGACTGACTGGCCGTTCTCAACCGCCCGCTCAACACGTGTTTCGACGGCCTGTATCTCACCATCCGAGGTCCAATGGTCCATCTGTCCAGCGATCGTCCGCTGGAGGTTCAGCTCCCCATCAACTGCCACGCAACCGACGTTGTGGTCGTGGAGCGCGTCGATAATCGACGCCATCGACGCGGTCGCCCCGGCTGCCGGTTGGCCCACAACCAACCCGCTGCCCTCAACAACTTTCGATAGGGCAAGCCTGATTGGCTGCCCAATCTGTCCGGATCCGCACCGGCCAGTAGCCGGTTCAATGATGTCGAGTGCCGCATTCATAGGCGACACATTCGCTTCTTCGGCCATAACCGTGCGTCAGACACCTGAAAGACATCGTGGTGGCTCGAACCTTTTTGATCCTGCTCACGAAATCTAACGCATGGTTCGCTACGAGACCCATGTCGAGGAGGGGACCGTTTACGTTGGCACGCCGGACGGTCCGCTCGAGGTGGGGGCAGTTGACGATGTCCTCGACGTGGTCGGCGGACCTGCGTGGCGAATCCAATACAGCGATGCGGCAGATGAGCTCGGGGTTGACACCTCCGATGAGGGTCTCGTGGTCGATGTGGTGGACATGATGCAAGCGATGACGCATTCCGAGCGGTTCGTCGAGACGCTCGCAGCTCAGCCAGCTGAACCCACCGGCGCTGACGAAATCTCGCCACGATTAGGCCTTTTCGTCGGCAAGTTACTCGAAAACCTCGAGAGCGGGGTCGCTTGATCAAGAATCTCGTTCAGGGTATGGCGTAGTCGTCGCTGAGATCGTACCGCTCGTGCCAAGAGAATATTCGAACTAGCTCTGACGACTGATCGTCCAATCACCATGAGCTGTGCCGCTCGAAATCCAGATACAGCCAAGAACGGATGCATCAATAGCTATGCCATGATCAACGCGGGCTTCACGGCCCCGTTCAACCGACGATGTGGTAGTGCGCACTGGATCGGACGTTCGCTGAAGCGAATCCACGCGCCAGCTCGGACAGGCACATGAATCAGTATATCTCTCCGTCAGATGCCGAATCCGCCCTGCCCTTTTGATCACGTGAGGTGGTCTCGAACCGAGTACGCTGCTCTAGAGTGTCTGTGGAGAACGGTGGAGTAACTCGTCGCGGGCATGTCCTACGGCTCCAAGGGAACAGCTAGCGATGCGATAGGCAGTGTCTCACTCGGTAAAGTCAGTCAGCGACCGCTGACCGAGTTCGACCGGTTCACCCTCGTCGGTCGCGGCGGTGGTCCCGTCACCAGTGTCCCAGGATTCGAGGCTGACCTGTTCCTCCTCGGTGAAACTCAAATTTGCGACGCGAACCCCGAGTTTTCTGACTCGCTCGCCCTCGAACTCCGCCAGCAGGTCGAGTGCGATGGTTTCGACGAGTTCGGGATCTTCGACTGGACCGGGGAGGGAATGCGCCCGGGTATTGACATCGTATGGCGGCTGAACAGCTTTGATGCCGATCGTGCGATACAATGCCCCCTTTCTCCGGGCTCGCTCCGCGACGCTGGCAGCAAGGGCACGGATCCGCTCGCGTTGCCGATCAACGTCCGCGGTCGCCTCACCGAAGGCAGACTCACGAGAGAGGCTCTTTGGCTTTCCGACCGGTTCCACAGCACGATCGTCCTCGCCACGAGCGTATCGGTAGACAGCCAATCCCCTGTCGCCGAACCGCTCCTCGATGCGCTCTGGATCAGCTTCCGCGAGATCACCGGCCGTTTCGATCCCCAGTTCGCGAAGTTCGGCGGCCGTCACCGGCCCTACACCGTGGACGGCTTCGACATCAAGTGGTGCAAGAAATTCCCGCACTCCGCCAGGCTGAATGACCACCAAGCCGTCCGGTTTATCGTGATCGCTGGCGATCTTTGCCGCACTCATACTCGGTGCGATTCCGACACTTGCCGTCACGCCGACGGAATCAGCGATTGATTGCTTGAGGTCATCGGCAAATGCTCGCGGCTCGCCGTCGCCCCACTCCACTCGGTCGGAAACGTCAAGATATGCTTCGTCGATACTCACTTCTCTCAGCACATCCGCCCGCTGCCGGAGTATCGCCTTGACGTCCTCCGCGACCGACTCGTAATATTCCATATCGACCGGGCGATAGAAGCCAGCATCCGCCACGTCAATGTCGGGATCCTCGGCGGCGTCGATCTTTCGCGGCAGCCGGTCGAGTGCCTCGGAGATGGCCTGGGCACTCTCGACGCCATACTCACGGGCCTCGTAGCTCGCTGTAGCGACGGCGCCACCGGTTTCCCCTGGCTCGAATCCCATGCCCACCACGACGGGTTCACCACGTAACGCGGGCTCCCGGAGCCGTTCACACGCTGCGTAGAAACAGTCCATATCGACATGACAGACAACTCTCTCTTCATCGTTCTCGGGCGTTCCTGGAAGGGTCGCGGCCCGGGGCACGATGTCGGATAGGGTAGCCAGCCCGTTAACCTTCGCGCCCCCGGAGTGAAACAGGTTCAGACCACGTAATCAGCTTCGCGTAGCTGTGAATAGCGGCCATCGCGATATCGAAATTTCGCACGCTTATACTTTGCAAACAGGCCGAGGCCAGTCAATCCGGACCGGACCAGATTTGCTCGGCTATACTTTCCACGGTTGAGCATCCGCTCAACGGCCCGAAACGTGCGATCCCAATCGGCCGGGCCAAAGTTCCGAACGACGTCGGCCATCGCCACGTTCCGCCGAATTTCCTCGCCAACCGCAGCCTGCCAGGCGTCATTGTATTGTTCGAGCCGTCCTGCGGCAGCGAGTTCGCCCGCGACTTTGCCCGTCCGCACCGCGACGTGATCACCGCCTTCGTGGAATGCCGACGTCGCTCCCATCGCACCGCCAACGACGGCAATGCCGGCCGCAGTCGGCGACTCGATAGGGCGCGTTGATGAGATCGGATAGGTTTCGGTGCCGCCCTGCTTGCCTCTATTCTCGACGAGTGGAAAGTCGGTGCTGTCGTATTCCGGGTATTCGCGCTCAAGGAGGCGGCTGATGTAGACGGACCCACGCGGGATGTCGGTGTCGTCCTCACGGAGTAACGCCCATTCAGATCGATCGTAATCGTCAATGTCTAGGCCGATTGGCATGGTCAACCCGATCCGGGCGACCCGCCCATCGTTTGGGAAAATCCACGGGTAGGCCGTGTGACCGGGCATCAGCCCCCACCAGAATTTCAGCAGGCCTGGTTCAAATAGCTCCTCCGGGAGTTTTCTGTGCTCCTGGTAGGCGATATGGTTCGCCGTGGTTGCGGCAAGATGATCGGCGACACTCCGGCCATCCGGCATGAATTGGTCGAGTGCCCCCGTCGTGACGGTCCGCTGAGGTCCATCGGCGAGGATTACGATATCCGCGCCGACAGTTTCACCGCTGGAAAGTTGGAGTGTGTGCCGTGGGTCTGCCCGAAGGTTGCTGTCGACCCCAGTCACACTATCTCCAACCCGGTACCTCGCCCCAGCTTGTTCCGCGAGATCGCGCAGCCAGTCATCGAATCTGGCGCGATGAAATGCAAAGCCAAACTTCGGGTATGAGGCTGGCATATTCGTCGATCTGATCGATACTGACGATGAGGGACCCATGAAGTCCGCACCCTCTAGAGGTTGGAGAATGACATCATCAGGGATGGAGTCAGGGTCAACATCCATGAGATCGACCCAGTAATCGAGCATTCCGGCTGCATCCGTCGAGTCCGGCCCGGGCTGGTCGCGATCTGCCCGCGGGACGCCACGCTCGAAAAGGATGACGTCCGCGCCACCCTCCGCCGCCGTCAGTGCCGCGGACGCCCCCGCGGGACCTCCTTTTCCGTCGTCACCGATCGGTTCCGCGGCGAGAGCGTGATCGCAGACAACGCTTTTCAACGACCTGTGAGAACTGGCCGAAAGATGCCGGT